>JANNEI010000007.1:0-2029 GCA_031378565.1 Burkholderiales bacterium | reverse complement strand
GTCACTGCCTGCGGCCGCTCGACGCCCACCACCTCGGTCATGCGGCGCAGGAAGGCGATGGCTTCCAGGTTCTCGCGCCCGCCGTCCCGGTTGGGAATCCACTCGCCGGCCTTGCGGCTGTAGTCGCGGTAAAGCATTGACGCGACAGCGTCCACGCGCAGGCCGTCGACGTGGTCGCGCTCGAGCCAGAACAAGGCATTGGCGACCAGGAAGTTGCGCACCTCGGTGCGGCCGAAGTTGTAGATCAGCGTGTTCCAGTCGGGGTGAAAACCTTCGCGCGGGTCGGCGTATTCGTACAGGTGCGTGCCGTCGAAATTGGCCAGTCCGTGCGCGTCGGACGGAAAGTGCGCCGGCACCCAGTCGACCAGCACGCCGAGGCCCTCGGTGTGGCAGCGGTCGGTGAAACGCCTGAAGCCCGGCGCGTCGCCGAAGCGAGCGGTGTGTGAAAACAAGCCCACCGGCTGGTAGCCCCAGGAGCCGTCGAACGGATGCTCGCTGACCGGCAGCAATTCGAGGTGGGTGAAGCCCATGTCGCGCGCATACGGCACCAGCGTGTCGGCCAGTTCGTCCCACGTCAGGCAGCGGCCGTGTTCGCCGTGAGCCGCGTCCGGCCTGCGCTGCCACGAGCCGAGGTGCACCTCGTAGATGCTCATCGGCGCGTCGAGTGCGTTGGCCAGGCGACGCGCCTCGGACACCGGTGCGGCGGGCGGCATGTGGGCAACCACACTGGCGGTGGCGGGGCGCATTTCAGATTGCAGGGCATACGGATCGGCCTTGAGCGGCAGCAATCTGCCGTCGTGTGCGCGAATCTCGTACTTGTAGTGCGCGCCCTGCGCCACGCCGGGCAGGAAGATTTCCCAGACACCACATTCGCGGCGCAGCCGCATCGCATGGCAGCGGCCGTCCCAGCCATTGAAATCACCCACCACGCTGACGCGCGAGGCGTTGGGTGCCCACACCGCGAAGCTGGTGCCGGCGACGCCCAGCATCACACGCTGGGCCGCCCCCAGCACCTCGTAAGGCCGCAGGTGCGAGCCCTCGGCCAGCAGCCAGACATCCATCTCGCCAAGCAGCGGCGGGAAGCGGTACGGGTCGTCGACGATGGAACGGCGGCCGTCGTTCCATCCCACCTGGAAACGATAGTCGGCAGCCTGCGCCGCCGACACTCGCCCCTCGAAAAACCCGTCAGCATGGCGCTGCGCCAGCAGCAGCAACGGCCGGGTCGCGCTGGCGTCCATCAGCGTCACCTGGGCGGCACCCGGCAGGAAGGCATGCACCCACAGCGCGCCGCGTGCGTCCGCGTGCAGGCCGAGCACCGAAAACGGATCGCCATGCGCCGCGCTGCGGATCAGCTCGATGTCGTGGTCCGACAGCATCTGCTCGGGTCCGTGTGGATCGGTCGCGGGCATGGTCGCCGGAGCTAGACCGTGCGCGGCTCGATGTGCCAGATCTGCTGTGCGTAGTCGCGGATCGTGCGGTCCGACGAAAAGCTGCCCATGCCGGCCACGTTGGCGATGGCGCGTGCGGCCCATTCGTCGGGCTGGCGGTACAGCGCATCGACGCGCTGCTGCGCCTCGACGTAGGCGGCGTAGTCGGCCAGCAGCAGGTAGTGGTCGCCGCCCCACAGCAGCGAATCGACCAGGCCGCGGTAGCGCGCGGGCTCTTCGGGCGAGAACACGCCAGCGGCCACCGCGTCGAGCACGGCCTTGAGTTGCGGATTGCTTTCGTACAGGCGCATCGGCTGGTAGCCGCCTTGGCGCAGCGCCACCACGTCGGGCGTGCGCAGGCCGAAGATGAAGATGTTGTCGTCGCCGACGTTCTGGCGGATCTCGATGTTGGCCCCGTCGTCGGTGCCGATGGTCAACGCGCCGTTCAGCGCCAGCTTCATGTTGCCGGTGCCCGATGCCTCGGTGCCGGCGGTGGAAATCTGCTCCGACAAATCGGCGCCGGGCATGATCACTTCGGCCACCGACACGCCGTAGTTCGGCACGAACACCAGCTTCAGCCGGCCCGCCAGCCGCGGGTCGTG
>JANNEI010000798.1:0-4249 GCA_031378565.1 Burkholderiales bacterium | reverse complement strand
GCATCATCGAGGCCAAGAGCCGCGGCATTTACGAGGCTCCCGGCCTGGCGCTACTGTTCATCGCCTACGAGCGGCTGGTCACCGGCATCCACAACGAGGACACGATCGAGCAGTACCGCGAGAACGGCCGCAAGCTGGGCCGCCTGTTGTACCAGGGCCGCTGGTTCGACCCGCAGGCCATCATGCTGCGCGAAAGCGCGCAGCGTTGGGTGGCGCGCGCCATCACCGGCGAGGTGACGCTGGAGCTGCGCCGCGGCAACGACTACTCGATCATGAACACCGCGTCGGCCAACCTCACCTACCACCCGGACCGCTTGACGATGGAAAAGGGCGAGTCCAGCTTTTCGCCGCAAGACCGCATCGGCCAGTTGACGATGCGCAACCTCGACATCATCGACACCCGCGACAAGCTGGCCATCTACGCGCAGGCGGGCTTGCTGTCGCTGGGCACGGGTGCCGCGCTGCCGCGCATCCGGGACGAGAAATCCTGACCCTGAAAAGTCAGCCGGCGGGCCAGACGACCTCGAAGTGCTCCAGCACCAGCTCGATCCGTTCGTCCACCTCGAAGCCTTCACGTTCGGCCCGCTCGGCAAAGTCCTGGCGATGCGCCGTCAGCCACCAGCGCAGGGTCAGGTCGCCCTCGCCGGCTTCGAAGGCAAAGCTGTCGTCGATCTCGTTGAAGTGGCGCAGTTCCACATGCGTGTTGCGCACGATGACGCGCGGCTGGCCGTCGCCGTCGAGCACGACGAGGTGGTCGCCGACCTGCGGCAGCGGCTCGAGGTCTTTCTGGAACTCGCGCAGCAGGCTGGCGTGGGCGCGCTTGACGCCCGACAGGATCAGCCCGGTCAGCTCATCGGCGAGCGCCCGGGTGTCCCCCAGCGCGGTGGCTGCGAAGCCTTCCACCTTGACCGAACAGGCCTTTTGATAGGCCAGCCAGAACGGCTCGATGTCTTGCGCGCGGCCCGGGTCGGGAGCGTCGATCACGGCCCGGTTCAATCGGCGGCGCGCAGCGCGGCACGCAGTTCCGCACCCAGCTCCGGCTTGTGCGCGAACGGGTCGGTCGGGTTGCGCGAGCCCATGATGTCTTCCAGCCGCACCTGCACGCGGGCCAGCGACTTCGGGTGGCTGTAGATGTAGAAGCGGCCCTCGTCCACCGCGTCGAACACGTACTGCGCGATCTGCGCGGCAGTGAGCTTGCCGCTGCTGACGGCCTTGTCGCTCATCGCCTGGCCGATCAGCTGGCTGCGCGTGGGCCTGGTGTCGGACTGCAGGTCGCTCGGCCGGTTGCGCTCGCTGCGGGTGATGCCGGTGGGCACGAAGAACGGGCACAACACCGACGCGCCGATCTGGTCGGTGACCAGGCGCAGGTCCTGGTACAGCGTCTCGCTCAGCGCCACCACCGCGTGCTTGGTGACGTTGTAGACGCCCATGTTGGGCGCGTTCAGCAAGCCCGCCATCGACGCGGTGTTGACGATGTGGCCCTGCCACGCCGGGTCGGCTCGGGCGGCGGCCAGCATCATCGGCGTGAACACGCGCACACCGTGGGCCACGCCCATCAGGTTGACGCCCACCACCCACTCCCAGTCCTTCAGCGTGTGTTCCCAGATCAGGCCGCCGGCACCCACGCCGGCGTTGTTGAAGACGAAGTTCGGCGCGCCGAAGCGCTCAAACGTGGCCGCACCCAGCGCCTCGACCTCCGCCGCTTTCGAGATGTCGATGCGCACCGCCAGCACCTGCGCACCCAGTTCGGTGATCTCGGCCGCCGCCACATCGAGCGCATCCTGCTGCACGTCGGCCATCACGACATTCATGCCGCGCCGCGCAGCGATGCGCGAGGCCTCCAGGCCAAAGCCCGATGCCGCGCCGGTGATGACGGCGGTGCCACCCTTGAAGTTCTTCATGTTCGGGTCTCGACAGGTTGCTTGACTTTGATCTGGAAGCCGATGCGCGGAAAGTGCACATGCACCGAACCGGCCCGCTCATCGACGCGCTGGATGACGACCTCATCGTCGCTCAGCCCCACCAGCACACCGGCCACCGGGTCGGCGGCGTAGTCGGTCGGGGTGACGGTGACTTCGGTGCCTGCGTCGAACGCAGCACCTGTCTGAACCGACACCGGCGCATGCTTCAAGGCGCGTGAGGCTTGTGAGGCCACCGCCAGCGCATCTGCGCTCGACAGCCCCTCGAACGTGCCGTGCCCCAGCGCCGCCACCCGTTTGTACCAGGCGACCAGTTGCGGGTAGGGTGCCAGCAGCCCCGCCACCGACGCTGCCCGACGCATGAACCACACCGACTGCGCGACCGAGAAGTCGGCGATGCAGGGCTGCGCGCCGCACAGGAAGGCGCGGCCATCGGCTAGCATGGATTCCAGCCAGGCGAGGTAGCTGGCGAGTTGCGCCCGCGCGTCGACCGTCGTCACGCGGGTGCGCCCGCCCGACATGGCCGCCCGGTCGGCCGCGAACGCCTTCATGAACTCCGGCGGCGCACCGCTGAAAATCTGCGCCGCGCCGGCGGGTTGCAACGTGAACGGCACGGCCGTCCAGAACAGCGTGCTGTCGGCCCACTGCGCCAGCACGTGCTGCATGCCGCCGGCTGCCGCGGGGTACAGCGGCGGCGTCGGTGCAAGGCGGTCGATCACCTGGCACATCAGCGCGCTGTCGCAATAGATGTCGGCCCCGATCTGCATGAACGGCGTGCGCCGGTAGCCGCCGGTGAGCGCGATCACATCGGGCTTGGGCATGATCACCGGCACCGTCACAGACTTCCAGGCGAGTGCCTTGAAGCCCAGCACGAGGCGCACTTTTTCAGAGAACGGCGAGCCGGCGTAGTGGTGAAGAATCAGGTCGCTCATTGGTGCACCCCGATTGCCGCGTACGTCAATCGACCCGCCGGGCGGGTCGTGCCTTGCTTGGGGCGGCCCGGCGCGGCGGCCCGTTTCGAACAGGTTGACACTGGATGTCTCATGTCGGCACCGGTTGGGTTGTGCGGGCGGAACGCGCCGCGAAGATCAGGCTCAGCGTGTCGCTCAGGTCACGCACCTCGGCACCCTGCAACGCGCCCTTCTCGACCAGCAGCCGGTGCAGGCGCGGCAGGTGGTAGTGCGGCACCGCCGGGTACAGGTGGTGCTCGAGGTGGTAGTTCACGTGGTGCGGAAACAGCAGCGCGCGCCCCAGCAGGTTGCTGGGGCTGCCCCAGGTGCGGTTGGTGCGCGCAGCGGTCAGCGGTGACGAGAAATCGGTGGTGGCACCGTGCTCGCAAATGGCGCGCAAGCGCAGCACCGGCTGCAGCACGGTGACCAGCGGCAGTGCCCACAGCACGGCGTACCAGGCCAGGCCGGCCCAACCCCACACGGCGGCGCAGGCGATGGGGGCCAGCACGTGCAAACCCACCACCCACCAGCGGTCGGCGCGGGCGCTGGCGCGCAGTTGCGGCGACGTGTCGTCGAGCGGGCGCGCGGCGCGGTTCGTCGCGACGTTCAACGCCGGCGCGCCGAAAAAGTAAGCGAACGTCTTGTAGGCGTTCAGGCCCAGCACGTCTTCCGCCAGCTTCTTCCACAGGTAGGCGACGCCGCGCGGATAGCCACCGTGGATGGCGGTGTCGGGGTCCTCAGTGGTGTACAGGTTGTTGTGGTGCAGCCGGTGCGTGACGCGGTAGGTGCACATCGAGACGCCGCCCGTCATGCCGACGATGCGGCCCACCACGTCGTTGACGCCGCGGTGGCTGAACAGCCGGTAGTGGGCCGACTCGTGCGCCAGGATGAACAGGCCGTGCTGTGCCACGCCGATCACAAGAACGCTCAAGACGACCCACGGACTCGGGCCGACCCACAGCGCGAAAGCGATGGCTGCCGCGAGGATGAGCACGGTCTGCAGCACGGCGAGCGCCGAGCGCGCGTTGCTCAGTTGTGTGAGCGGCGACAGCTCGTCGGCGCTGAGCACGCGGCGCGCGGCTGCGTTGCCCGAGCCGGCACACGGCACCGCAGCCATCGCCGCACCCGCATCGCCGTGCAGCGGTCGCAGGTCGTCGCGAAATTCTTCGCCGGTGCTCGGGGTGGTGCTCATGGAAGGGAGATGTGTGTTGCTCCCTCTCCAGCTTGCGGGAGAGGGTGGGGGTGAGGGAGCGTGCGGCTGAACATCAACGGAGGCTCAAACCAGCTTGACCAGCTGCTTGCCGAAGTTGCGGCCCTTCAGCAAGCCGATGAAGGCCTCGGGTGCGGAAGCGATCCCCTGCGCCACCGACTCGCGGAACT
>JANNEI010000786.1:0-1540 GCA_031378565.1 Burkholderiales bacterium | reverse complement strand
GCATCATCTGCGCGAAGACCGACAGGTCCGCCGCGGTGCTGAACAGGCCCGCGTGTCCAGCGACGCCGCCTAACGCGAAGGCGTTCTCATCGTGCACCTCGCCGCGGAGCGGATAACCGCGCGGTGGAGTGACCTCGGTCGGGGCGATGCGCACACGCAGCGTGTCGGCGGGGCGGAAGTGCGTGTGCGACACGACCAGGACGTCAAGTGGGGCCTTCGGTGGGAACATCGCACGGCCGGGCATGGCGCCCGAGTCTGCGCTCCAATCGCGGCGATTGCAAGCTTCGTAGCCGTTGACCTCACAGGTCACCACGTCGAGGTTTCGCGTTCGATGTCATCCCATCTACCAAGTGCCATGTCATTCCTTGCTGACCTCTTTGACCGGCTTCGCGATCTTCCCGCCCTGGTACAGTGGGCCGGGTACTTTGGCTTGACGGCCATCATCTTTACGGAGACCGGGCTCTTCTTCGGCTTTTTTCTGCCCGGCGACTCGTTGTTGGTGACTGCCGGGCTTCTGGCTTCGCAGGGTTTCGCCCTCGATGTCTACAAGCTTGGGCTCTTGCTCAACGTGGCCGCGGTACTGGGAGACAACACGAACTACTGGATCGGACGATTGACCGGGGCGAGAATCTTCAACCGGAGCGAGTCATTCTTCTTTCATCGAAAGCACGTGGACCGGGCGCATGCGTTCTACGAAAAACACGGGCCGAAGACGGTCGTCCTCGCGCGTTTCATGCCGATCATTCGCACCTTCGCCCCCTTGGTCGCGGGTGTTGCGCAGATGAACTACCGGGTCTTCCTGACGTACAGCATTCTTGGGGGTACTGCTTGGATCTGGAGCATGCTCTTCACGGGATATTTCCTCGGACAGTATGTTCCGGGGATCGACAAGCATATTGAATTGGTGATCATCACGGTCATCTTCCTTTCGATCCTCCCGGGGATCCTCGCCTGGTACAGGGAACGACGCGCCGGCGGGCAGGTCGCTGGCCGGTAACTCGCGTCGTCCGCGGACCCGTCGACTCACATTCTGGAGACCACTCATGGCTCATGCTCTTCCGGCTCTTCCCTATGCGCACGAGGCGCTGGAGCCGCACATCGACGCGCAGACGATGCAGATCCATCATGGCAAGCATCATCAAGCGTACGTCAACAACTTGAACGCCGCGCTCGACAAGCACGCCGAGTTGCATGCCAAGACGGTCGACGCACTGGTGAGCGACCTCGCTGCGGTGCCGGATGACATCCGCACCGCGGTCCGAAACAATGGTGGCAGGCATTGGAATCACTCGCTCTTCTGGCAGCTGATGGCGCCTAACGCTGGTGGTGAGCCGGGGGGCGCGCTGGGCGAGGCGATCACCGCCTCGTTCGGCGACTTCGCCAAGTTCCGCGAGCAGTTTGCCGCGGCAGGCGTCGGTCGCTTTGGTTCAGGATGGGCGTGGCTGGTGAATAATGGCAGCGTGCTTGCCAACAGCTCAACGCCCAATCAGGACAACCCGCTGAAGGAAGGCAAGAAATCGTACGACGTCCTGAATGGCCT
>JANNEI010000752.1:0-1511 GCA_031378565.1 Burkholderiales bacterium | reverse complement strand
ATGCAATCAATTCGGCCGGCTGCGGCTTGTCGAATTTCAGCAGCACGTTGGCGGCCTTGACCTTGACGCGCTTGCCCGAATCCAGCTCGATCTGAATCGAGCTGTCGGCCTCGGTCATCACGCGGCCGGCGAAGAATTTTCCGGCGTCTTCATAAAGGGCGTACATAGGGGTGGCATTGTCGCGGATGGCGTTGGCGGCCCGATCCCGCTCAACTGCCGATCCGGTGGCCCTCACGCCGCCAGGCCCGGCCGCCCTGCCCAAGCGGCAACCGGGCAAGCCCGATCACCGAGCGCGACGGATCTAGTTTCGAATCAACGACGCTGCGCGGCCTTCGCCGATCTCTCCCTGCAGCGTCTTGTCGTCGACCTTCTTGAACGAGTGCGTCGAGTCCTTGCAACCTGCCAGCGTCTCTGCGCGATTCACCTTGAACACCAGTTCGTCGGCGCTTGCCTTCGTGACCGTGATCGGATATTCCCGTCCGACGCAGGGGTTCTTGCGTGCCTGGGCCACGATGTGCCAGGTTCCGCCTGTGTCCTTGATGACGACACTTCCTTCGAGGTCGACTGTTTTCTTGCCGTCGAACGCAATGGTCCATTTGCCGTTGTACGGGTTCTCGGTTTGCGCGACGGCCGGTGCCGCCATCAGCAATGCACAAACAACAGCGAAACTGGTGGGGTTCATGAGGTTCCTTCGCGCAGGCCAGGGTTGCTTTTAGACGACCGGCCCTACATGCCGGAGTAGAAGAACTCTTCGCGGACGATCTTCCCGTTCTCTATCGTGTACAGGCCGACTTCATCCATCTTCATTCTTTGGCCAGATGGCTTGTTCGTCACGTCGTACTGGAATCCAACCACAAAGCGATCCCCGTGGGGCCAGGGGCCGGTGACCGATGCCGAGTGAATCTCGTGGTTGTCGCGCCACCAGTCGCCTTTGCCACGCAGGGCTTGCAGTCCCTTCGCCTCCTGCTGACCACCAGGCGGAGCGAACGCTTCGACGCTGACGGCGTCATCTGAAAAAAGGGTGGTCAGTGCGTCGTCGTTCTTTCCCTGGCGGCACAGTTCAACCAGCTTGTTTGCGATCTCCATCGTGTTCATGAAATCTCCTTGATGTGGCGGAACCGACCTGCCGATTCCGACGTTGAGCTTAGATCAACGGCATGCGGTGGTTTGTGACAAAGCGCCTCCGTCTTCATCGAGCGAAATGCGCAACCGCTTGATTCAAGTCAAGGCGCAGTCCCGCCATACGTGGTGAAGTTTGTCGGCTGGCGCAGGTGAACTTCCAACGCGACGCGTCGGCTCCCGACCGGCATGGCTTGCTCACAAAGCCGGTGGCTCGACGCAGGAGAAAAAAAATGGTGTGGCAGCAGATTTACGATCCGTTCAACAACATGGTCATCTCCACCGCGCTCGCCGCCGTGCCGGTGGTGGTGATGCTGGTGGCGCTGGGCTTCCTGCACATCAAGGCGCACTTCGCCGCCGGCATGGGCCTGCTGGCCGCGGTGCTGGTGGCG
>JANNEI010000695.1:0-5859 GCA_031378565.1 Burkholderiales bacterium | reverse complement strand
GCATCCACCGCGTGGGCCGGTGGCGAGCAGACGCTGGAGCGCGTCGTCGTCACCGGCACCAGCACCGGCCTGGTCGGCGTGGCCGATTCCGCCAACACCGGCACGGTGACGCAAAAGCAGCTGGAAGCGCGCACGGTGTACCGGCCGGGCGAACTGCTGGAAGCCACGCCAGGCCTGATCGTCAGCCAGCACAGCGGCGAGGGCAAGGCGAACCAGTTCTACCTGCGCGGCTTCAACCTCGACCACGGCACCGACCTGCGCACCACGGTCGACGGCATGCTGGTCAACCAGCGCTCGCATGCGCACGGCCAGGGCTGGACCGACCTGAACTTCCTGATCCCCGAACTGGCCACCGGCCTGGAATATCGCAAGGGGCCGTACTACGCAAGCGAGGGCGACTTTTCATCGGCCGGCGCAGTCAGCATTCGGTACGCCGACAGCCTGCCGAATGGCATCGCCAGCGTGGGCCTGGGCCAGAACGGTTTCCGGCGTGTGCTGCTGGCCGATTCACCCGGCCTCGCGGTTGGAACACGCAATGGAAAGCTGCTGTATGCCGTCGAGGGCATGCACAACGACGGCCCCTTCGTGCACCCCGACAACTACCGCAAGTTCAACGGCGTGCTGCGCTACAGCGAAGGCGACGCGGCCAACGGCTTCAATCTTTCGGGCATGGCGTACCAGGCGCGCTGGAATTCCACCGACCAGATTCCACAACGCGCGGTGAGCGCCGGCACGCTGCGCCGCTTCGACGCCATCGACACCACCGACGGCGGCGAGTCGCACCGCTACAGCGTTTCCGGCGGATGGCGGCGCAGCACTGAGACATCGAGCACGCAGGTCAACGCCTACCTTGTCGACACGCGGCTCAAGCTGTTTTCGAACTTCACCTACAACCTCGACGACCCCGTCAACGGTGACCAGTTCGCGCAGCCCGACCGCCGCCGCACCGCAGGCGTCAACGCAAGCCACACCCGGCAGATGCGCGGGCTGGGCATGGAGTCGGAAAACACGCTGGGCGTGCAGTTCCAGAACGACAACATCTTCAACAGCCTGGAAAGCACGCGGGCCCGGCAAACGCTGTCGGTCACGCGCAACGACCACATCGTCGAAACCAGTGCCGGCCTGTACGCCGAGAATGCCACCCGCTGGACACCGTGGTTTCGCAGCGTGGCCGGTGTGCGCGCCGACACCTACCGCTTCAGCGTCAACGGCGACAACCCGGCCAATGCGGGCACCGTCACGGCCACCATCGCGAACCCGAAGCTGGGCCTGATCTTCGGGCCGTGGGCGAAGACCGAGTTCTACGTCAACGGCGGCGGTGGTTTCCACAGCAACGACGCGCGCGGCACCACCATCACGGTGGACCCGAAGAGCGGCAACGCGGTCGACAAGGTGACGCCGCTGGTGCGCTCGCGCGGGTTCGAGTTGGGTGTGCGCAGCGCCTGGCTGCCGGGCCTGCAAACCTCGCTGTCGGTGTACCGGCTCGACTTCGAGTCCGAACTG
Source organism: Burkholderiales bacterium (assembly GCA_031378565.1). GTDB lineage: Bacteria > Pseudomonadota > Gammaproteobacteria > Burkholderiales > Burkholderiaceae_C > JANYJJ01. Next base: position 4,356 of record JANNEI010000695.1, on the reverse strand, counting down.
CTGTTCGTCGGCGACGCCGGCACCACCGAGGCCGGCCGCCCGAGTCGGCGCACCGGCTTCGAGCTGGCCAACTACTACAAGCTGTCCGACTGGCTGACGGTGGACGCCGACATCGCCTTCGCACGCGCGCGCTTTCGCGATGCCGACCCGGCCGGCCAGCGCGTTCCCGGGGCGGTGGAAGGCGTGGCGTCGGTCGCCGTCGCGGTCGACAACCTCGGCCCGTGGTTCGGTGCGGTCCAGTTCCGCTACTTCGGCTCGCGCCCGCTGATCGAAGACGACAGCGTGCGCGCGGCCAGCACGTCCACCCTCAAAGGTCGGGTGGGCTACAAGATAAACCCGCGCACACGCATCGAGATCGAAGGGTTCAACCTGACCAACCGCAAGGCGTCGGCGATCGACTACTTCTACACCTCGCGGCTGCCCGGTGAAGCAGCGGCCGGGGTCGACGACATTCACTTCCACCCGATCGAGTCGCGTTCACTTCGGCTCACGCTGGCCTACAGCTTCTGATGTGCATTGACGGGCCGGGACGGGCCGGGGCGTCCCGCTATCATCAAGTTAGGGGGCTGATGGCGGCATGCGGCTCGGGTGGCTTGCCAAGACCCAGCCCGTAGAACAATATTGTTCGAGTAGCACCTGTCGGGAATTCCCCGGGCCGCGAAGGAAGCGTTTTCAATGACCGAGCTGATGCAGTCGCCCCCTCCCGACCTCGCGCAGCGTGCACGCGAACTCAGCGCTGCACTCGAGCTGGACGAGGGTGCGTTGGGCGCGGTGCTGTTCGGCATGGTGACGCGGCTGGACGCCTTGCTCGCCATCAAGGAGATGGCCACCGGCCGCTACGTGAACGTGAACGCGCGCATGGCGGCTCTGTTTCGCCGCGTGCCACATGAACTGGTGGGCATGACGGACGCCGAACTGCTGGATGCGGGACAGTCCACCGCGTGGCGTGCTGCCGAGCTGGCGGCGGCGGGTCAGCCCGGGCCGCACCTGAGCGAACACCGGATGGACATCGACGGGCAACGCCGCGAATTTCAGGCCACACGCATGGTGCTGCCGGCGCGCCAGGGAGCGGCGCGTTTCCTGTTCTGCATCTGGACCGACGTGACGGCCGAGAAGCAGCGCGACGCGCAACTGAGCCGTGCGCTGCAACAGCTGGAGCAGCAGCAACAGACCAGCGAGGTGCTGCGCCGCGAAATGCAGGACCAGGGTCTGCGCGACAGCATCACCGGCCTGTACCAGCGCGGCCATTTCGACGACCAGCTGCGCCGTGAGGTCGACCTGTCGTCGCGCGAGCACCGGGAGTTCGCGCTGGTGTCGATCGCACTCGACCCGCTCAACGACACGGCGAAGGCGCTGGGTGTGCCGGCGCGCACGCGGGTGCTCGAAGCGCTGGGTCGGCTGCTGCGCAGCAACACGCGGGCGATGGACGCGTCGTGCCGCCTCGACGAAGACCGCTTCGCGATCCTGTTGTCCGGCGTCGGCCTGGCCACCGCGCACTCGCGCATGGAGGGCCTGCGGCGCCAGTGCGCCACGCAGATCGTGGTGCTCGACGGTCGCGACCTCGGGTTCACCGCGTCGATGGGCGTGGCGAGTTTCCCGCACACCGCGCACACGCAAGAAGACCTGATGACGGCCGCCGATTCGGCGCTGGTCGAGGCGCAAACCCGCGGCGGCAATCACGTCACCCTGGCCAGCATCAAGTTCGAGACGTCGTAGTCAGCCACGTCGCTGGCGTCGCAAGGCGTCAGATCGCGAACGCCTTGTACAGCATGTAGCCGCTCAGCGAATACAGCAGTGTCGCGAACACGCGCCTGAGCTGTCGCACATCCAGCTTGTGTGCCGCTGCCGCGCCCCAGCGCGCGGTTGTCACGCTGGCCAGCGAGATCACCAGCAGCGCCGGCAGGTACAGAAAACCCAGCGCGCCCGCGGGCAGGCCTTGCAACGACCAGCCGGCGATGACGTACCCCACGGTGCCGGCCAGCGCAATGGGAAAGCCCAGCGCCGCCGAGGTGCCCACCGCGTTGTGGATCGGCAGGTTGCAGCGTGTCATGAACGGCACCGAGATGAAGGCACCGCCAGCACCCACCAGGGCCGACAGCAAACCGATCACGCCGCCCGCAGCGAGCATGCCCGGGCCTTGCGGCAGTTGGCGCGACGGCCTGGGCTTCTTGTTCAACAGCATCTGCGTGGCCGAAAAGCCGATGAAGCCCGCGAACAGAATGGCCAGCACGGTCGACGGCAGCGCCTTGGCAACCTGCGCGCCCAGCAGCGAGCCGAGCAGAATCCCCGGCACCAGCAGCTTGACCACGTCCCAGCGCACCGCGCCGCGCCGGTGGTGCGCCCGCACCGAAGCGATCGACGTGAAGCTGATGGTGGCCAGCGAGGTGGCCACCGCCATCTTGATGACCAGCTCGGCCGGGAAACCTTTGTGCGTCAGAAGCAGGGTCAGGAACGGCACCATCAGCATGCCGCCGCCGATGCCCAGCAAGCCCGCCAGAAACCCGCTGACGCAGCCGAGCAGCAGCAGTTCGAGCACCAGCGGCCATTCCAGGCCCAAGGTCATCCGGCGTCCAGCAGCCGACAGACGGCGGCCCATTCATCGGCGCTCACCGGCGTGATGGACAAGCGGTTGCCGCGCTTCAGCACCTGCATGCCGGCCAGCGCGGGTTGCTGTCTCATTTCCTGAAGCGACAGCAGCCGCGTCTTGCGTTGCCAAGTCACGTCGACATTCATCCAGCGCGGTGCTGCGTGCTGGCTCGACGCGTCGAAGTACGGGCTCGCGGGGTCGAACTGGGTGGCGTCCGGGTAGGCGCCGCTGGCCACGCTGGCCAGGCCTGCAATGCCGGGCTCGGGGCAGGACGAGTGATAGAACAACACAGCGTCGCCGATCTGCATGCGGTCGCGCATGAAGTTGCGCGCCTGGTGGTTGCGAACACCGACCCACGGCAGCGTTTGCCGCACGGCACCGGCGAGATCGTCGATGGAACACTCGGACGGCTCGCTCTTCATGAGCCAGAACTGTTCAGACATCGAATCGGTGCAGATGAGAAGTGAAGGTGTCCGTTGCGAACCGTGAGCCGCATTCCTGAACCGGTGCAGTTCAGGTGGGCGAGGTCAGCCAAGTTTCGGGTTCATCTGACGCGAGACGATCACGCCTGCCTGGCGATGTTCCAAGCCCTGCTCGTATGAGCATTGGTACAAGGAAATATAGAACTCACACGAACGCAACGGACGCCCGCAGTTTACGACGTCAGCGCACTTGCGGTCATAGCAATTGACCATTTGCGCCGAGCGCGTGATCGATTCGACGAATCAGTCCGTCGACATCGACCGAGGCCGACGCGAGCGTGCCGCCCGGGCCGCTGGCCGGTGGGCGTTCGGCCAGCGCGTAAGCCAGGTTCAGCGCCGCCAGCACCGCCATGCGTTCGCGCGCCTTGACCTTGCCGGCGTCGCGGATGGCGCTCATTTCGCGGTCCACCGCACCGACCGCTTCGAGCAGGGACATTTCGCCGCCTTCGGGGCAACCGAGGATGTAGCTCTGGCCGAGGATGGTCACTTCCATTTGCTTCATGTCCGTCCTTCGGTGGGCGTGATGTCGGCCTCGGTCTTCAGCGTGTCGGACGGCAAGCGCGCGAGCAAGGCGTCGATGCGACTGCGCGCGGCGTTCAGGCGTGAGCGCAGGCTGTCGCGCTCGTGGCTGACCGTGGCGAGCTGCCCTTCGAGCAGCGCCTTGGTGCGCATCAACTCGTCGTGCCTGAGCAGCAGGCGCTCGACGCGATCCGCGAGTTCATCGATCTTGGACATGGCGCGCATCGTCGAGCTGAGGGTGCGCGATTGTAGGGCGCGCGCCTACAATCCACCCCGTTGGTGCCCGTGTCTGCTCTTCCGCAGACACAGTTAAACGGGAAGCAGAAGAGCCTCGGCTCCAATCTGCGCTGCCCCCGCAACGGTACGGCGGACGAAGCCTCGCGCTTCTGCTCTTGCGCGCACACCACTGGAAGCCTTGCAGGCATCCGGGAAGGTCGCAAGGGTTGGTCCGTCAGCCCGGATACCGGCCAACACGCGAAGCGGTGTGAGCCGTCTTCATATCGCAAGCGCCTGCGGGGAAGCGGGTCGCTCGCCATTTGTCCGAGTCATTCCATCCATGAGTTCCCGTCTCCGGGTGCCACGCGCACCGATGGCTGTGTCCAGCCTTTGTTTTGCCCTGTCCGTTGCGTTTTCGCTGCCTGCCGCTGCGCAGACCCAACTCAGCACGGTGGTGGTCACCGGCACGCGCGAACCGGCACCGCTCTCCGCGATCACGGCGGACGTGATCGTCATCGACGCCGAGCGCATTCGCAGCAGCGCGGCCGACTC
>JANNEI010000670.1:0-2398 GCA_031378565.1 Burkholderiales bacterium | reverse complement strand
CCGTGCCGAGCAACGGCTTGAGGGCACGACGCAGCGAAGCCAGCCTGGTGGGCCGCTTGTCAGCCATCTTCCGCAGGCTGTCTGTCATCTTCTGAACCATGAGCGGAGACACCGCCGAAGCACCGACCGAGTCGGGCCCAGCGGCAGCCGGGGTCTGCTTGGCAGTCGTCACCGATAGGTTGGCCTTGAGGATATTCTTCGCCGCCGGCGGCTGCACTTTCGTGACTGCGGCCTTCTTGGCGGGCACCTTCTTCGCGGCAACCTTCTTCGCAGCGGGCGGCTTGGCAAGCGGCTTTGCAACGGACTTCTTCGCTGACGCCTTTTTCGCCGCAGCCTTCTTGGCCACCGGTGCCGCGGCGAGACGCACCCCACCCGCGATGAGCGTCTTCTCGACGACCCGATCGGCCGCTCGGGCATGACCGTGTTGGCGCACCGCGAAGCCCATCGCCTTGGCGTGTTCCAGCATGGGCTCGTAGCCCTTGTCGTTCGCGACCACCACGATCTTCGCCTGCTGATTGCGCGAGGCGATGCAGCCCATGTAGAACGACAGATGAAAGTCCAGCGCGTTCTTCCCCGTCTTGCTGATCGGCACCGGCGTCATGCCGTCGCCGAACGATGCGAAGCGTTGTTCGACGTGTTTCTGATGCGGCCCGTGGAAGACCCACACCCTCGTGGCTTCCGGCACCATCGTCCGCAGCTCGACTTCCGTCGGCTGCACGTTCTCGTAGTCCAGCAGGATGTGCGTGTCGGGCTGCGGCGCCTCGCTCGGTGAGACCGCGGCGATGACCCGCTTCGCCGGGTATTTCTTCGCATTGCGCACCAGCTTGTCCTTGACCGCCTGCTCCACATCGATCTGCGTGTGGTCAGCTACCTGGAGCAGGTAGAGCAGCACATCGGCAATCTCCTCGCCGATGCGCTGCTTCGACATGGCATCCGTGTGCACCTCACGCGACTCTTCCGGCGTCATCCACTGGAAGACCTCCGCCAGTTCGGCAGCCTCCACCATCAGCGCCGTCGCCAGGTTCTTGGGTGTGTGGAAGGGTTGCCAGTCCCTCTCGGCGGCGAAGTGGCGGAGCGTGGCTTGTAGGTGTGTGATGTTCATTGCTGCAGGCGCCTGTCGTTCTTCGCGAGAGGACAATCTTGCCAGCCTGCGCCCATCAACCTGGAAGGTGACCGCCGACGATCAGCCAAGCCGCAGGCGCGGCGGTCGAGCCGGTGCGAGCACTTCAAGGAATTTCAGCGGCCCGGGCATCGGACGTGGCGGGTGTCCGGGGTGACGATCTGGCTGGCGTGCAGCGAACGAAGCGCAGCGGTGTGAACGGAACGACGGTCAGTTCGTCAAGCGGGCCTCGTTCACGTACCCGTGAAGGAAACAGGGCCCGCGATCCCCGGGCACGGGAACGGGCCGCTGTCGTTGTCGACGCCGGCAACGCCGGCCTACCTGGCTGTTCGGCATCGCGATGAAGGCGCAGCCTTGATCGCCGTATTGGCGAGCACACCGGCAGGCGCTCCGCGCCGCAGTCCGGCGCCACCCTGCGCGCCAGCGAGCGCGAAGGGTGTCGGCGAGCCCGCGTGAGGGATGGTCGCCCGAAGGGGCGAGACGCTGTTCCTTTGACGGCTGCTCGACGCACATCGCAACAGCGCTGCCCCGCGCAGCGGGGACACGCCAGCGTCAGTTTGAGCCCAACGCCGATTGCCTGCGGTTCACTGCAAAAGGCTTGTGCCTACGGCTCAATCGTGATCAGCGTCTGCGAACTGAACGGCTGCCATGCAGGTGCCAAGCTATGGATTCGGCCATCGTCCTGAAGCCAGTGATGCGCTGCCCCCGGCAGCAAGGCCGGCTCGAGCGGCACCCTGGCGCCGGGGTTGTGAAACACATCCATGCCCTCGATCCACGTCTCTCGATAGTCCGGCTCGTGGACCAGCTTGACGAACCGCCTGGGCTCGGCGGCATTCGGGGCGAGATCCAATGCAACGCCCTGGCGAATCATCCGGACCCGGTGCGATCCAAACCCTGCCAGCAGCCCCATCCGATTGAACTTCGAGATCGTGGCACTGTTATTGAAAATGACCGCGCTGATGTTTTCAGCCCCGGGCAACCGGAAGAAGCCGGACGGGATCTCCTTCGATCCCCAGCGGTGAGCCTCGACACGGCGGGGTGTGATGATCAAGTTGCCGTCCGGATCGTGGTGCCAGTCGTGGGCAAATCCGTAGAGATACGTTGGAAGCCCTCCGCGGCTGATCGTCATCGACATCGGAGCATGGAAGTCCTGGATGGCAAGCACCAACGCTTTGCCCTGCACGTTGTCGCGCTCCCAGTACCGCTTGGCCAGCTTCGCCGTCAATGGGCCGCCATAGCGAATCGGCACGTACTCGTGCTGAAACGCGTGCATCTGAT
>JANNEI010000592.1:0-17217 GCA_031378565.1 Burkholderiales bacterium | reverse complement strand
GTGCATAGTGTGGGTGCATGATTATGCTCTGCAACCCTCGACAGACCGTGCTTTCTCACTCTCAGACCTCGTTGGATACGAGCCCCATCAGCCACCCCATCCGACGCACTTCATACAACGGCCTTTCGGGGCCGTTGTCGTTGCCGGACCGGCCGCGCCCTTGATACCGGCCTGGCGAACCGCTCAGCTGCTGACCTCCTTGATGGCTGCCGTGGTGTTCACGGCATGGGCGGCGATCTGCTCGTGGTTCATCGCAATCACCTGCAGCGGATACGTGCCGGACACCACGCCGCGATACCACACCTCGACCCCCACGACGTCGGGGGCCAGGCCCTCGACGGCGGCCACCAGCGCTTCGACGATGGACGACAGCCCAGCGTCGGAATACAGAGCCTCGGACTCGTAGCTGACGCGGTAGTCGTACTGCGACTCTTCGTTCCCGTCGATCTCGATTCTGACAATCATCGACGCTCCTTCAGTGTCGGGTGGACAGCTCACGGATGATGACGCGGCAGCTGATTCCGTTGGGTGTCATCTCGCGCCATTCAACTGCGCCGCCGAGTTGCTTCACGCGCTTGCGCACGCCGCCCAGACCCAGCCCGTGCGACCAGGCGCGAGGGTTGCGGCCGCGGCCATCGTCGGTGACCGTCAGGTCGAGCCGGTCGATATCGAGGTGGAAGTCGATCTCGACCCGCGTTGCCTGCGCGTGCGAGATCGTGTTGCTGACCAGTTCACGCAGCACGCGGGTCAAGGCCGACCATTGACCGACGCTGAGCAAGGGGTCGGTGTCGTGGCTGAACCTCCAGACCAGTTCGATCTGTGCCGCCGTCAGCCGGTGTGCGATGTCGGCCTTCCATTCGGCGGCGGCATGCGACAGCCGGTGGTTGGAGGCAGCCAGGCCGCGCGTCAGCGTCTTCAGGTCTTGCAGCGTGTGCCGCACATACTCTTCCATGTCCGGGTCGTGCGCCTTGTACATCAGGGTCAGCAAGCGCGCGCCGATGTCGTCGTGCAGATCCTGTGCAAGCCGGGTTCGCTCTTCGACCCGGCCTTGCTCGACCGCCTTGTCGAAGGCCACCGCGCGTCGCAACTGCTCGACGATGCGATCGGTGAGTCGGGCGTCCTCGGAGGTGAACAGGCGTCGCCCCCGCTGGGCGAAGCGGATCATCACCGAGCCGGGCTGCAAGGCATCGCTGCCGTGCAGGGTTGGCACCGGCAGGATCATGGTTGAGCCGTCGGCCACGATTCGCGTCGCGTGCGTGCGCTTGTCGATGATCGCCACCTCCATCGGTTCGAACAGTTCACGCAGCAACTCGGACAGCAGCGCTGCGGTGCGCTCGGGCCTGACCTCGACCTCGCGGGCGATGCGGTAAAGATGCTCGAACATCCGCTCCGTGGTCAGCATGTTGCTGCCAAGGAGCTGGTTCAGAATCCATTGCCGGGCCCCGGCATAGACGGCCAGCGAAAGGAACAGCGACAGGGTCAGCGATGCGAACTGGCCGAGAGAAAAGACCGCCACGAACAGCAGGTCGAGCGAGGTGGCCACGGTGCTGATGGCTGCCAGCAGAGAGAACTCGCGCATGATCTGCTGCGACTTCGACATGAAGGGCACCAGCAGCAACAGCGATGCCAGGAACACGTACCAGATCATGGAGCCGATGGCGGCGATGTTGATCTGCAGGCCCGGGACCTGAGCGGCCAGCGCGAGCGCCAGCGTCAGCAGAACCCAGGTGCTGACCGCCACCACCCCGAAGCGGCGCAGCACCATCGCAAAGGGGTGCGGCTCGATCTGGTAGGACCACGTCAGCAGGCAGATCGCCAGCAACCCGAGCGCCGCCATCGAACCCTGCGCCCACCACCAGACGTTGGTCAGCAGGCCCTGCGTGGCCAGCCACAGCAGCAACGCGACAGCCAACCAGCCTGTCAGCGCAATCCAGCCCGAGCCCGGCAGGCGACGCGGGTGCAGGCACGCCGCGTTGACGATGGCCGCGCCGGTGACCAGGTCGAACATCATCCGCAGCGGCATGTTGAGGCTGGGCAGCGGTGCCGGAAGACCCAGATCCAGCGATGACTCCACCGCGATGAACACCAGGTTGCCGCTCTGGCACAGCGACATCACCGCATACAGCAGGTTGCGCACCGACGGCTTCGCCAGCAGCACGACCATGGCCACCATGTACAGCGCCAGCGCCACCGCAGACAGCAGCCAGAACATGCTGCCGAGGTTGGCGAAGCCGCGACGCTCTGTCTGCACCTCCACGACATTCCCGTTGCCAAAGAACAGCCGCACCTGGGGCCGCTCGGTGGCCTGCGCAAGCCGCTCCTGCAGGCTCTGCATGCGTGCACGCTGGGCATCGTCGATGATCCAGCGCGCTGAACGTTGCAAGGCGAGGGCACTGGTCTCGATCACCGGTCCCGGCCCGCCCGCCAGGCCCACCAGTGCCTGACCGATGAAGGGCCGCAATCCGGGCTCGCCGCTGGCCACGAGTTCAGGACGCCCCTTGGCGTCGGCGCGCCATGTCGCATCGATGTGCATCGGTTCGGCCAACCAGCGCGCCAGGCCAAACAGAGCCATGCAGCCCAGCAGCGCAGACGCCACCAGCAGCCGAAGCCGCCATCCCATCCATCGAGACAGGTTGGGCGGCACTCCGACGCCGCGATCGAACAGCGACGAGTCGAGCCCCGAGTCTGGCCCCGGGCGCGCGCCGTATGCGCTGATCAGCGGCGGCGTCGTCGGGGCGGAGCGTGTGCCCGTGCGCATGCGGGTCATGTTCATTGGGGCTCGTACCAGCGGTTTCGCCGATCGGGCCGACGCGCGGGACGCCCTAGACCAGGCCTTGCTTGCTGGCCAGCACGGCCGCCTCGGCGCGGCTGGACACGTTCAGCTTCTTGTAAATGGACTTGATGTGGTCGTTGACGGTGAACCACTTGATGCCCATCAGGTTGGCAATTTCCTTGATGGTGAAGCCCTTGCTCAAATAGGTCAGCACTTCGCTTTCGCGCGGGGTCAGGCGCTCGTGGTCCAGCGGCGCACCGCGTCCCAGGGCCATCGGGCGACTGCTCAGGAAACCGCTGGGCGGCGCTGCGCTGCCAGTGTCCGCCAGCCCGCCGATGCCGTGCCTGAAGTGGGTCAACAGGCGCCTGGCGATGGCAGGCGACAGGGGCGGCTGCCCGCGAACGATTTTCTGCAGCTCCTCGACCAGCACCTCGAAGCGGTCTTCCTTCAACAGGTAGCCGTCGGCACCGCACTGCAAGGCGGGAAACAAGTGGTCGTCGTCGGAATACAAGGTGGTCACGATCTTGGTGGCCGGGTAGCGTGCCAGTTCGGCCAGCAGCTCCATGCCGTTGCCATCGGGCAGCTCCAGGTCGACAAGCGCCAGCTTGAAAGGGTCGGCGGGCTCCACGGCCGGATTGGGCCAGGTGCTGCCGACATGGCGGCGCGCACTTTCGAGATCGCCCGCTTCGGTGATCGCGATTGTGTCGCTGAAGCTTTCACGGACAACGCGACACAGGAAGCTGCGCGCCACCGGATTGTCCTCAACGATCAGCACCTTCACAGCCATGCCATGCCTGCCTCTCCAACAGTCGGCATCGTAGCAGGCTGCGTGTCGTCGCAGCACATCCGATTGGCGGGTCGGTCAGGCGTTGGTGAGCACCAGTTTGCCCCTCACCTGGCGGCTGCCCATCCGCGCGAATGCCTCGGGCAACGCGCTCATCGGCAGCGCGCGGTCGATGACGGGTTTGATCCGACCTTGGGCGTACCAGCCCGCCAGTTCGGTCAGCGCACGCGCGTTGCTCTGCGGCTCGCGGCGCGCGAAGTCGCCCCAGAACACGCCGACGATCGACGCGCCCTTGAGCAGCGCCAGGTTGAGCGGCAATGCCGGGATTGCGCCCTGCGCGAAGCCGATCACCAGGTAGCGCCCGCGCCAGGCGATGGAGCGAAACACCGGCTCGGCCAGGTCGCCGCCCACGGGGTCATAGACCACGTCCGGTCCTTTGCCAGCGGTCAGCGCCTTCAGCTCATCGCGGATGTTGGAGCTGCTGTAGTTGATGCTTGCATCGGCACCCAAATCGCGGCAGAAGGCGCACTTCTCGTCGCTGGACGCTGCGGCGATCACGCGTGCCCCGGCAGCCTTGGCGATCTGGATCGCCGCCGTGCCCACACCGCCTGCCGCGCCGAGCACCAGCACCGTTTCGCCGGCCTTCAGTGCAGCCCGGTCGATCAGCGCGTGGTGGGTGGTGCCGTAGGTGCAGATGAAGGCGGCGGCGTCGTTGAATGCGAAGCCCGGCGGCAGCGGCATCACCAGCGCGGCGTTGACGCAGGCGTGGGTTGCGAAGCCGCCCAGACCGCCAAATGCGGCGACGGCATCGCCGAGGTTCAAGTGGGTCACGCCGTCGCCGATGGCGTCGATCACGCCCGCGTACTCGGAGCCCGGCACGAAGGGCAACGGCGGCTTCATCTGGTACTTGCCCTGCACGATCAGCAGGTCGGGAAAGTTCAGGCTCGCCGCGCGAATGGCCACGCGAACCTCGCCCGGCTTCGGTTCCGGCGTCGGGCTTTGCTTCCAGGTCAGGGCATCGGGGCCGATCGGGTTGTCGCAAGTCCAGGCGTGCATGGCGGAGTCTCCTTGTTGGGCGCGGATGATAAGCAACGCGCCGTTGAGCATGCGTCACCGAGGTGACGTCCACGTCGGGCGAGGTGACGTCCACGTCGGGCGAGGTGACGTCCACGTCGGGCGAGGTGACGCCCACGTCGGGCGAGGTGACGCCCACGTCGGGCGAGGTGACGCCCACCTCGGGCGAGGTCGCGTGGGGGTCAGCCAGAGTGACGACTGCCTACAATCGCCGCATGCGCATTCTCATCGCCAATGACGACGGTTATCTTGCTCCCGGGCTCGCTGCCTTGGTCAAAGCCTGCGAGGGTCTGGGCGACCTCGACGTGGTGGCCCCCGAGCAAAACGCCAGCGGTACCTCGAACTCGCTCACGCTGGGTCGCCCGCTGTCCGTCTTCACCGCAAGCAACGGGTTCATGTACATCAACGGCACGCCGTCGGACTGTGTGCATCTGGCGCTCACGGGCGTGTTGCCGCGCAGGCCGGATTTGGTGGTGACCGGCATCAACCAGGGTGCCAACATGGGCGATGACACGCTCTACTCGGGCACGGTGGCCGCAGCGATGGAAGGCTTTCTGTTCGGCATCCCGTCGATCGCGTTCTCGCAGGTCGACAAGGGCTGGACCCACCTCGATGCGGCCGCGCGGGTGGCGCGGCAAGTGATCGAACAGGTGCTGGCGCAAACGCCTGCGCGGGTGCCATACCTGTTGAACGTCAACATTCCGAATCGGGCGGATGTCGATGAACTTCCGACCCAGATCACGCGCCTCGGCCGGCGTCATGCGAGCGAGGCGCTGATCCGCCAGACCAGCCCGCGCGGCGAGACCATGTACTGGATCGGCGCGGCCGGAGACGCCCGGGTGGCGGGCGAGGGCACCGACTTCCACGCCACTGCCAACGGTCGGGTGTCGATCACGCCGTTGCAGGTCGACCTGACCGACCACGCCTGTGTGCCGGACTGGCAAGCGTGGCTTTCGAGCCGGGGCGCTGCGTGAGCGAATCGGCGCGTCGGCCGCCAAAGTTTCCGCTGCGCCTGGACCAGATGGCACCCCTGCCGAGGACACTGGTGAAAATGGGCGCTGGCGTCGCACCCGCTGCTCCTGCGCCGGCCATCGTGAGCAGGCCGGCCACGGCCGTGGTGGCGCGACCGGTGCTGCGTCCGCAGACACCATTGCAGCAGGCTGCGACTCATGCCCTCAGCCGCAGGACACCGTCGGGGCTGGGTCTGGACTCGGCCGATGTGCGGGCCCGGATGGTTGACCGCTTGCGGGCAGGCGGCATCCGCAATGAAACCGTGCTGGCGGCGATGGCCCGCGTTCAGCGCCACCGATTCGTCGACCCTGCGCTGGTCATCCAGGCGTATGAAGACACCAGCCTGCCCATCGGGCACGGGCAGACCATCTCCAAGCCGTCCGTCGTGGCACGCATGATCGAGCTGCTGATGGATGGTGCCACCGCGCGCGCCAGCGGTCACCTCGGCAAGACGCTGGAGATTGGCACGGGCTGTGGCTACCAGGCTGCGGTGCTGGGTTGCCTGTCGCGCCATGTGATCTCGATCGAGCGGCTGAAGGCGCTGCACGACAAGGCCGCGACCTTGATCGCGCCCGATCGCGGCGACCAGGTTCGGCTGGTGTATGGTGACGGGATGCGTGGGCACCCGCCCAACGCGCCCTACGACAGCATCATCGCGGCCGCCGGTGGCGATTCGTTGCCCGATGCGTGGCTGGCTCAGTTGGCCCCGGGCGGTCGCCTGGTGGCTCCGGTCGAAATGGGAGCCGGCCGACAGGCGCTGATCGTGGTCGATCACACCGAGCGAGGGCTGGAGCGCAGGGTTCACGAAACCGTGCAGTTCGTCCCCTTAAAATCAGGATTGGTGAAGTAAGGATGGCGCAGCGAATGAAGAAGCGAGGCGATCGCCAAAGGCAGTCGACGCCCACCCTGTGGATGGTGGCGTGTGCAGTGGCGGGCGTGGTGATGACGGCGGGCTGCGCGTCTCCGAAAAATCATGCGCCGGTCGAGGACCGCAACCCCGTCATCCGCCCCGCGCCCACCGCAGCACCTGCCGTGGCAGCGCCCGTCGTCGATGCGCTCAAGCCGTTGCCCGGTGCCGAGAACGCAGGCAAGGCGGGTTACTACAGCGTGAAGCCCGGTGACACCTTGATCCGCGTCGGCCTCGAGAATGGTCAGAACTGGAAGGACCTGGTTCGCTGGAACAACCTCGACAACCCCAACATCATCGAAGTCGGGCAGGTGTTGCGTGTGGTTCCCCCCGGCACCGACGCCACAGCCGCCGGTGCCCGCCCCGTCACACAGGCCAAGGTCGAAACCCGGCCGCTCGATGTCAAGGCCGCCGCCAGCGCACCGAGCGCCTCCAGCGCCCCGGCAACGGCTGTGGTGGCGGCCGCGTCGGCACCGCAGCCGGCGGTGGTGCCCGCGGTGCCCACGGTGCGTGACGCCGATGACGAGATCACCTGGAGTTGGCCTGCAGGAGGCCCGGTGGCGACGCCCTTCAACGACAGCACGAGCAAGGGATTGGCCATCACCGGCAAGGCGGGTGATCCGGTGCTGGCTGCGGCTGACGGACGGGTGGTGTACGCCGGTTCGGGCCTGCGCGCCTACGGCAACCTGGTGATCCTGAAGCACAACAACACCTACCTGACCGCTTACGCGCACAACCAGATCTTGCTGGTCAAGGAAGACCAGGCGGTACGCCGCGGCCAGAAGATCGCCGAGATGGGGTCCAGCGACGCAGACCGGGTGCAACTGCATTTCGAGATCCGCAAGCAGGGCAAGCCGATCGACCCCGCCAAGCTGCTGCCGCCGCGCTGACGCGGGTGTGCTTCTTCGAGGGGCAACATGGCCGGTCCGCGCACCCCTCGCAACGAGAATGCGCCCGGCCCGGGTGCCTCGGTTCCCGGCGCACCCGTCCAGTCCGCGCTCAGTGGTGCGTGGGTGCCGATGGGCTCGGACGATGACGCCGATGCGGGGTCCGGCGCGCGGTCCACGCTGGAGCTCAAAGCCGGCGACGGCGAGGTGGGCAACACGCTGCAGGCCTACCTGCGCGAGATTCGCCGGGCTCCCCTGCTGACACCGCAAGAAGAGTTCGACACCGCCACCTTGGCGCGCGCCGGTGACTTTGCTGCACGCCAGGCCATGATCGAACACAACCTGCGGCTGGTGGTCAGCATTGCCAAGAACTACCTCGGGCGAGGCCTGCCGATGACCGATCTGATCGAGGAAGGGAACCTCGGCCTGATGCATTCGGTGGGCAAGTTCGAACCAGAGCGCGGCTTCCGCTTCTCGACCTACGCGTCGTGGTGGATACGCCAGACCATCGAGCGCGCGATCATGCACCAGGCCCGCCTCGTTCGACTGCCTGTGCATGTGGTGCGGGAGTTGAACCAGGTGCTGAAGGCGCGCCGCGCCCTGGAAGCGCTTTCGGCAGCCCAGGGCATGCACGACAAGTCTGCGCATGTCGAAGACATTGCCGCTGCGGTGGGGCGGCCGGTGCAGGAAGTGATCGACCTGCTGCGCTTCGCCGAACTGCCCACGTCGCTGGATGCGCCGCTGGAGCGCGGCCCGCTTGAGGGCAACGGTGAATCCCTGATCGACAGCGTGGCCGACGATGGTGCCACCGACCCGATGAGCCTGACCCTGGGCAACGAAGTCGAGCAGCTGCTCAACAACGGCCTGGACGAACTGAACCAGCGCGAACGTGAAGTGCTGTCGGGCCGCTACGGCCTGGGCGACCGCGAGCCTGAGACGCTGGAGGTGCTGGCGGAGAGACTGCATCTGACACGCGAGCGCATTCGGCAGATCCAGCAGGAAGCGCTGCTCAAGCTCAAGCGCCGGATGATCCGCAACGGTATCGACCGCGACTCCATCTTTTGACGCGCACTGCACTCGACATCGCGCAGGCGATTGATGAGTTGCTGGGGCAGCGCGACCCGTCGTCCAGCATCTGCCCCTCGGAGGTCGCCCGCAAGTTGTGGCCGCGGGATTGGCGGCCGCACATGGCGTCCGTGCGTGAAGTGGCCCTGGCGCAGATGCGCGACGGCGTGCTGCTGATCACCCAGGGCGGGCGGCCCATCTCGTTGGACCTGCCTTTGCGCGGTGCGATTCGCCTGCGCCGACCGCCGATTGCAATCTGACCCCGGCGGAACGACAGGCGCGGTCGTTCGTGCCGGGATAATTGCGCGATGACTGCAAAAGACGAATGGCTCAACGTCGAATCGCTCGACCTCGAAGGGCAGGGCGTGGCCCACGACAGCGAGGGCAAGGTGGTGTTCATCGAAGGGGCGCTGCCTGGCGAGCAAGTGCAGGTGCAGGTGCACCGGCGCAAGAGCAACTGGGAGCAGGCGTCGATGACGGCGCTGCGCCGCGAAAGCTCGCAGCGCGTCACGCCGCAGTGCCGGCACTTCAGCATTTGCGGCGGTTGCAAGCTGCAGCACTTTCACGTCAGTGCCCAGGTGGCCACCAAACAGCGGGCGCTGGAAGACGGACTGTGGCATCTGGGCAAAGTGAAGCCCGAGCAGGTGCTGCGACCGATAGAAGGCCCG
Organism: Burkholderiales bacterium; assembly: GCA_031378565.1. Taxonomy (GTDB): domain Bacteria; phylum Pseudomonadota; class Gammaproteobacteria; order Burkholderiales; family Burkholderiaceae_C; genus JANYJJ01. The sequence goes on along the minus strand of JANNEI010000592.1, from coordinate 8,048 downwards.
GCCTGGGGCTACCGTTATCGGGCGCGGCTGTCGGTTCGTTTCGTGGTCAAGAAGAACAAGGTGCTGGTGGGTTTTCATGAGCGCAAATCCAGCTATGTGGCCGACATGGACAGTTGCGAGGTGTTGCCGCCGCACCTGAGTGCCTTGCTGGTCCCGCTGGGTGACTTGATCGGCGGCATGGACCAGCGGGATCGCCTGCCGCAAATCGAGGTGGCCGTGGGATCGAAGGTCACGGCCCTGGTGCTGCGCCATCTCGAACCGCTGGGCACGGCCGACCTGCAACGCCTGCGTGCCTTCGCGGCAATGCACCCGATCCAGTGGTGGCTGCAGGCGAAGGGGCCTGACACAGTGCAGTTGCTCGACGAAGGCGGCCCGCCGCTCGACTACCAATTGCCCGAGTTCGGCATCGACATGCCGTTCAAGCCCACCGATTTCACCCAGGTGAACCACCAGATCAACGGCGTGTTGGTGAGCCGGGCGCTGCGTCTGCTGGATGTTCAGCCGCACGAGCGTGTGATCGACTGGTTTTGCGGCCTCGGCAACTTCACGCTGCCACTGGCCACGTGCGCCCGTGAAGTGATGGGGCTGGAAGGCAGCGAGGCGCTGGTGGCGCGGTCGCGGGAGAACGCGGCGCTGAATGGTTTGGCCGCCAAAACGAGCTTCCATGCGCGCAACCTGTTCGAGATCACGCCGGCAGAGTTGGCGAGCTACGGGGTCGCCGACAAGTGGCTCATCGACCCGCCACGCGAGGGAGCTTTCGCACTCGCGAAGGCGGTTGCCGATTTGCATGGCGACGCCTCACTGGCACCGGGTTTCGCTTTGCCGCAGCGCATTGTCTACGTCAGTTGCAACCCGGCCACGCTGGCCCGCGACGCGGGCTTGCTGGTGCACCAGGGCGGCTATCGATGCAGCGCCGCCGGTGCGGTGAACATGTTCCCGCACACCGCCCATGTCGAAAGCATCGCGGTCTTCGAGAAGGCGTAAGCCACAAAAGAAAAAGGGGCCCGAAGGCCCCCGCTGGATTTCAGTGAAACGTCGGCTCAGTCTTTCTCGCCGCCAAAGATCCCGAGCAATGCCAGCAAGCTCTGGAACACATTGAAGATGTCCAGATAGATCGCCAGCGTCGCGCTGATGTAGTTGGTTTCACCGCCGTCGATCACTCGCTTGATGTCATACAGCATGAAGGCCGAGAACAAGCCGATGGCGATCACGGAAATCGTGGCCATCATCGCGGTCGACTGCATGAAGATGTTGACCACACCGGCGATCAACAACAGGATGGCACCTACGAACAGGAACTTGCTCATGCCCGACAGATCGCGTTTGACGACCGACGCCAGACTGGCCATCGCCATGAAGACCGCTGCGGTGCCGCCGAAGGCCGTCATGATCAACGTTGGACCATTCTTGAAGCCGAGCACTGCCGCCAACATGCGCGCCAGCATCAGGCCCATGAAGAAGGTAAAGGCCAGCAATACGGCAACGCCTGCGGACGACTCCTTGGTCTTTTCGATCGCGTACATGAAGCCAAACGCGCCCGCCAGGAACACGATGGCGCTCATGCCCACGCCCATGCTGTTCATGATCCCGGTGGAAACGCCGACCCAGGCACCCAGCACCGTCGGCACCATCGACAAGGCGAGCAGCCAGTAAGTGTTGCGCAGCACGCGGTTGCGCTGTTCGAGCGCGACGCCTGAACCGGTCAGACCCGGATAGGCGGTTTGCAGACTTTCGTTCATGGAACCTCCAAAGTGAAAGTGATGTGGGCTCTGACCCGACGTGAGGATTCTAGTTCCCGGCCGTCGTGGGGAGCAATGCCCGGTGTGCCGCCGCAATACTTCGGTGCGGTCCCGCGGGTGGGTCGGTAGCTGCAGGATAGAGTCTTGCTTTTCAAGCACCCTGCGCCACGCCATGAATCAGAAACCCGTATTGGCCCTCGACGATGTCAAGCGCATCGCGTTTGCAAGTGAAGCCGAGGCGATCAGGAACCAGTGGGTCGTCAGCATTGCGATCGTGGACGATGGCGGCCATTTGCTGTGGCTGCAGCGGCTCGACGGAGCGGCACCGATCTCTGCCCACATCGCGCCCGCGAAGGCGCGCACTGCAGCACTGGGTCGACGCGAGAGCCGCGTCTACGAAGAGATGATCAACCAGGGCCGTACCTCGTTTCTGAGCGTGCCGCAACTCGAAGGCCTGCTGGAAGGCGGCGTGCCGATCATCGTGGATGGGCATTGCCTCGGGGCTGTCGGTGTGAGCGGGGTGAAGTCTGGTGAAGACGCGCAAATCGCGAAGGCGGGCATTGCCGCGTTGGCTGCCTGACCTGCAGCGAAGGCTGAGGCGTCGCATATAATTCTAAGGTTTACCCGCAAGCACCCCGCCCTAGCGAAACCCACTGCAGTTTCCCCAACCGGATTCGAGCCTGCGACCCTGCGTTGCAGGGCAGAGCTGGGCGCAACAACGGAGATTCCTTTGCTGCCCGTTCTGCCTCCCGCTGCTCTGCCCCCGGCTCTACTCGCACTCGCAGACGGAACAGTCTTCCAGGGCAGCTCTATCGGCACCGCTGGACAGACAGTCGGCGAGGTTGTGTTCAACACCTCGATGACCGGTTATCAGGAAATCCTGACCGACCCGAGTTACTGCCGCCAGATCGTCACGCTGACCTGTCCGCACATCGGCAACTGTGGCGTCAACCTCGAAGATGTCGAAGCCTCCCGCGTTCACGCTGCAGGCTTGATCATCAAGGACCTGCCCATCCTGCAATCCAACTTTCGCAGTTCGATGTCGCTGGCCGAGTATCTGCAGCGTGAAGGCACGGTGGCGATTGCCAACATCGACACGCGTCGCCTGACCCGCATTCTGCGCACTGCGGGCGCGCAGAACGGTTGCATCCTGACCCTGCCGGCGGGAACTCGGCTGACGCAGCGTCATTGCGACGATGCCATCGCGTCGGCCCGGTCCGCGCCCAGCATGGCGGGGCTCGACCTCGCCAAGGTGGTGAGCCAGACACAAGCGTCCGAGTGGGCCGAGACGGAATGGACCTTGGGTCAGGGTTACGGCCAGCAGACACTGCCGCGCTTCCACGTCGTGGCGTATGACTTCGGCATCAAGCGAAACATCTTGCGCATGCTCTCAAGCCGCGGTTGCAGGGTGACGGTGGTGCCCGCGCAGACGCCGGCTGCCGACGTGCTGGAGTACCGTCCCGACGGCATCTTTCTGAGCAACGGCCCCGGCGACCCGCAGCCTTGCGACTACGCGATCGCCGCCACGCGCGAGCTGATCGAATCGGCCATCCCGACCTTCGGCATCTGCCTCGGCCACCAGATCATGGCGCTGGCCTCGGGTGCCAAGACCTTCAAGATGAAGTTCGGCCACCACGGCGCGAATCACCCGGTCAAAGACCTCGACAGCGGCCGCGTCAGCATCACCAGCCAGAACCACGGTTTCGCCGTGGATGAAGCGACGCTTCCCGCCAACCTTCGGCCCACCCACGTGTCCTTGTTCGACGGAACGCTGCAAGGTCTGGCGCGCACCGACAAGCCGGCGTTCTGTTTTCAGGGCCACCCCGAGGCGTCGCCCGGGCCGCATGACATTTCCTACCTGTTCGATCGTTTCACCGCGTTGATGGCAGCCCAATCGGAGCAGAAGAATGCCTAAGCGCAGCGACCTCGAATCCATCCTCATCATCGGAGCGGGCCCGATCATCATCGGCCAGGCCTGCGAGTTCGACTACTCCGGCGCACAGGCCTGCAAGGCGCTGCGTGAAGAGGGCTACCGCGTCGTCCTCGTCAACAGCAACCCTGCGACGATCATGACCGACCCCGACATGGCGGACGCGACCTACATCGAGCCGATCACCTGGCAGGTGCTGGAGAAGATCATCGCCAAGGAACGCCCCGATGCCCTCTTGCCGACCATGGGCGGGCAGACCGCACTGAACTGCGCGCTCGAACTGCACAAGCACGGCGTGCTGGCCAAGTACGGTGTCGAGATGATCGGTGCCAACGAAAAGGCGATCGAGAAGGCCGAGGACCGACTCAAGTTCAAGGATGCGATGACCGGCATCGGGCTGGGATCGGCCCGCAGCGGCATCGCGCACTCGATGGAGGAGGCGCTGGCGGTGCAGCGAAGAATCACCGCCGAGATCGGCGTGTCCGGCGAGAAAGCGGGCTTCCCGATGGTGGTTCGGCCGAGCTTCACCCTCGGCGGCACCGGCGGCGGCATTGCCTACAACCCGGAGGAGTTCGAGGAGATCTGCAAGCGCGGCCTGGACCTGTCGCCAACGAAAGAACTGCTGATCGAGGAGTCGCTGATCGGCTGGAAAGAGTTCGAGATGGAAGTGGTGCGCGACAAGGCGGACAACTGCATCATCGTCTGCGCGATCGAAAACCTCGACCCGATGGGCATCCACACCGGGGACTCGATCACCGTGGCACCCGCGCAGACCTTGACCGACAAGGAGTACCAGCTGCTGCGCAACGCCAGCATCGCCATCCTGCGCGAAATCGGTGTGGACACCGGCGGCTCCAACGTGCAGTTCGCGATCAACCCGACAGACGGGCGCATGGTCGTCATCGAGATGAACCCGCGTGTCTCGCGGTCGTCCGCGCTGGCCTCGAAAGCCACCGGTTTTCCGATCGCCAAGGTGGCGGCCAAGCTGGCCGTCGGCTACACGCTGGACGAACTGCGCAACGACATCACCGGCGGTGCCACGCCGGTCAGCTTCGAGCCCAGCATCGACTACGTGGTCACCAAGATTCCGCGCTTCGCGTTCGAGAAGTTCCCGGCTGCCGATTCGCACCTGACCACGCAGATGAAGTCGGTGGGCGAGGTGATGGCGATGGGCCGCACCTTCCAGGAAAGCTTCCAGAAAGCGCTGCGCGGACTCGAAACCGGCATCGACGGGCTCAGCGAACGATCGACGGACCGTGACGAGATCATCGAAGAAATCGGCGAGGCCGGGCCTGAGCGCATCCTCTACGTCGGCGACGCGTTCCGCATCGGCATGAGTCTGCAAGAGGTGTTCGAGGAAACCGCCATCGACCCGTGGTTCCTGGCGCAGATCGAACAGCTGATCCAGACCGAGACGGCGTTGAAGGGCCGCACGCTGGCCAGCTTGTCGGCGGCTGAACTGCGCCAGGTGAAGCAGAAAGGATTCTCAGATCGCCGCCTGGCCAAACTGATGCGAACCCACCAGCACGAGGTTCGGCAGGTGCGCCACAGCCTCGGCGTGCGGCCGGTCTACAAGCGGGTGGACACCTGCGCTGCCGAATTCGCAACCCAGACTGCCTACCTGTACTCCTGCTACGAAACCTTGGATGGCGAGTGTGAGGCCGAGCCCACCGACCGCAAGAAGATCATGGTGCTGGGCGGCGGGCCGAACCGCATTGGCCAAGGCATCGAGTTCGACTACTGCTGCGTGCATGCGGCACTGGCCATGCGTGAAGACGGCTACGAGACCATCATGGTCAACTGCAACCCGGAAACGGTGTCCACCGATTACGACACTTCGGACCGTCTGTACTTCGAGCCGGTGACGCTGGAAGATGTGCTGGAGATCGTCGACAAGGAAAAGCCCGTCGGCGTGATCGTGCAGTACGGTGGCCAGACGCCGCTGAAGCTGGCGCTCGACCTGGAGCGCGCCGGCGTGCCCATCGTCGGCACCTCGCCCGACAGCATCGACATTGCCGAAGACCGCGAGCGGTTCCAGAGGCTGCTGCATGAACTCGGCCTGAAGCAACCGCCGAACCGCACGGCGCGAACCGAAGAACAAGCGCTGGTGCTGGCGCAGGAAATCGGCTACCCACTGGTGGTGCGCCCGAGCTACGTGCTGGGTGGCCGCGCGATGGAAATCGTCCACGGCGACAAGGATCTGGAGCGCTACATGCGCGAGGCGGTCAAGGTGTCCGAGAAGTCGCCGGTGCTGCTCGACCGCTTTCTCGACGACGCCATCGAAGTCGACGTCGACTGCATCAGCGACGGCAGCGACCGGGCCGACGGCGTGATGATCGGCGGCATCATGGAGCACGTCGAGCAGGCGGGCATCCACTCTGGCGACTCGGCCTGTTCACTGCCGCCGTATTCGCTGTCGAACGAATTGCAGGACGAGATGCGCCGCCAGACCGCCCTGATGGCGCGTGCACTCAAGGTCAAGGGACTGATGAATGTGCAGTTCGCGATTCAAGGCGAGGGCGACGATGCGGTTGTCTACGTGCTGGAAGTGAATCCTCGCGCCTCGCGCACCGTGCCCTTCGTGTCCAAGGCGACCGGGGAGCCGCTGGCGAAGATCGCGGCCCGCTGCATGGTGGGGCAGCTGCTGTCCGAGCAGAAGGGTGTCAAGGGAGAGGTGATTCCGCCCTATTTCAGCGTCAAGGAAGCGGTGTTCCCTTTCAACAAGTTTCCCGGTGTCGACCCGATTCTCGGGCCTGAGATGCGCTCTACCGGTGAGGTGATGGGCACCGGCCGCAGCTTCGGCGAGGCGATGCTGAAAAGCCAGCTCGGTGCCGGCTCGCGCCTGCCCACCAAGGGGGCGGTTTGCATCACCGTCAAGAACAGCGACAAGGCGCGCGCCGTCATGGTGGCGCGTGACCTGCATGCGCTCGGTTTCACGCTGTTCGCCACCAAGGGAACGGCAGCGGCCATCGCTGAAGGCGGCGTGCCGGTGAAGGCCGTCAACAAGGTGAAGGACGGGCGTCCGCACATTGTGGACATGGTGAAGGCTGGCGAGATTCAGCTGGTTTTCACAACCGTTGACGAGACGCGCACTGCGATTGCCGATTCGCGCCACATCCGCCAGGCAGCACTCGCCAATCGCATCACCTACTACACCAGCATGGCGGGCTGCGAGGCGGCCGTCGAAGGCATGAAGCACCAGGACGATTTGACGGTGCTGTCGTTGCAGGAATTGCACACCGAATTGCACTAGACTCGAATCGAACCAACCCTTCGGCCGCCGCCCGTGTTTCTGGCGGCGGCTTCATTTTTTAGTCCGGAAACATCATCATGGCCACCATTCCTCTGACCACCCGCGGTGCCGAAAAGCTCAGGGACGAACTGCACCGGCTGAAGACGGTGGAGCGGCATGCCGTGATCCAGGCGATCGCCGAAGCCCGTGCACAGGGTGATTTGTCGGAGAACGCCGAGTACGAGGCGGCAAAGGACAAGCAGGGCTTCATCGAAGGCCGGATCCTGGACATCGAAGGCAAGCTGGCCGCGGCGCAAGTGATCGACCCCGCCCGCTTGCAGGCCGAAGGCCACGTCGTCTTCGGCTCGACCGTCGATCTGGAAGAAGAATCCAGCGGCGTCGCCGTGACCTACCAGATCGTCGGCGACGACGAAGCCGACCTGAAGCAGGGCCTGGTGTCGATCAGCTCACCCATCGCGCGCGCGCTGATCGGCAAGGAAGCGGGCGACGTCGCCGAAGTGCAAGCGCCGGGTGGCCTGAAGAGCTACGAAATCATGGATGTCCGCTACGTCTGATGTCCGCATGAATCGAACCCGGTGGGTGACATTGATCGCCGGCCTGTGGGGCGGTGCGCTGCTGGGCGTGGGGCTGATCGGTGCCCCGGCGGGATTTGCCACCGGTCTGCCCGAGATGGCAGGGCGTGCTGCGGGTCGCATGTTCATGCAGGAGGCGTACCTCAGCCTGGCACTGTGCATCGTGATGTTCTTGCTGCTGCGTCGAGATGCGCGCTCGGTGGCCGAGGCAGGCAGCGGCTCGGTTTTCAGCGTCGATCTGATGCTTGTGCTGGGAGCGTTGTTTTGCACGGTGGCGGGCTACTTCGCAGTGCAGCCGATGATGGTGTACGCCAGAGCCGGGCAAGCTTCGCTTTCGTTCGCGGCGATGCACGGCATTTCGGCGGCGTTTTACGCGCTCAAGACCGTGCTGGTGGTGGCACTGGCCTGGCGCCTGGCCCGCCGCTGACCCGTTTCAATCGGCCTGCGTCTTCTTCACGCTGGTGATGCGCTTCTTGGCGCGCTTGAGTTCTCCGCCCGCGGCGATCCGCTGGTTGCCCAGCACGGTGATCTTCTTGACCTGGGGCCGGTGGTTG
>JANNEI010000581.1:0-3058 GCA_031378565.1 Burkholderiales bacterium | reverse complement strand
GCGGTGCGCTGGCGGCCCAGTTCGGCGATCACCGCGACATCTCGCCAGTGGCTATCCAGCATGGCGGCTCCCGGCTGTAAGTTGGCGCAGTGCGCGCTCGACCATCGCCAGGTCGGTGCCCCACGGCACCGTCATCACCTGGCCTTGTTGCTCGATGTCGAATTCGAGCAGGCAGCACTTGACCATCGTCGGCTCGCTGCGCGCTCCGGCAATGCGGCGCGGGCACATCTCGACGCGCGGCGGCTCGTCGCCGTAATAGTGGCGGTGGAACTGCAGGCTGCGCTCGCACCCGACCAGCACCCAGTCGCGCCGCGCGGCGGGCCGCTCGGGGAGAAAGCTCACAAGCCCGCCGATCTGCTCCAGCCCGCCCGAGCGGCACGGCACCAGGTACTCGGTCGACGGGTGCTGGCGCGCCAGATCGGCGATCTCGATGCGCTCCAGCTCGACCCGAATCGCCGGCAGATCGGCGTAGCTCAAGACGTGGCGCACCAGGTCGAACAGCTTGGGCGGCTCGGGCGGCGCCACCTCGACGATGCGCAGCACCAGCGGGTCGGGGTGGTGAATGAAGTTGATGTGGTCGTACAGACCGCCCACCACCAACGTGCGGTCGACGCCCACGCCGTGGCGGTGCGCCAGCGCGGCCAGCGCCGAGCGGTTGGCGCAATCGGTTTGCGGGTCTTTGGCGTAGACACAGGTGTCGGGCAGTGCCAGCACCCGGACCGCGGTGATCGGCGAAAACAGCGGTTCGTCACTGGTGCGCAAGATCGCCACCACCGCCAGTTCACTGGCTTCGACATCGCCCCGGTGCAGCACGATGAAGTTGGTGCGGCGGTAGGCCTCGCGGTGCAGCAGGTGCTCGGTGATGGCCGCCTCGGTCATCGGGCCCGCATACGGCTGCACGCTGACCTGGCGGTACGGCAGCGGCACGAGGTTGCGCTGGTCGCGCAGATCGTCGCCCGTGCTGTCGCCGGGTTCGAAGGTGGCTGCGGACATGGTCGGCTCCGGGGTTCAAGGACGATCAGCGGCCAGTGACGCCGAAGCGGCGCGCCCGGTCGGGCGCTTGCAGCTCGCGCACGTGAACTTCCAGCGGGTCGAGCTTGCGAATGATCGAAACAACCTCGGCGCTGGGCAACGGCAGCGTCGCCAGGTCATCGGCGATGACCAGTTCGAAGCCGGTGCTGGCCGCCACGTCGTCCACGCCGGTGTCCGGGTACAGGGCACGCAGCCTCATGCGGCCGCCGGAGTCGAAATCGAACAGGCCGAGTTCGGTGACCAGCCACTGCGGCCCCTGGCCGCGGTGCCCGAGTCGCGCACGCGGGCGGCCGTCGGCGGCGCGGTGGCCGAGGTTGGTGATGAAGTCGCATTGCTCGACCAGCCGGAAGCGCCGCGTGCCGCTGCGGTCGGGCGGGCTGCGATGGGCGGTGGTCCACAGCGTGACGCGGTCGACATCGCACGACAGGTTGCAGCCACCACCACCGCCGGGCAGCTTGAGGTCGATCCGGTCACGCCCCAGGCGGGTCACGTTGGCGTTGCCCCAGCGGTCGATCTGCACACCGGACAAAAACATGCGGCCGATGCGCCCGCTGGCCCCGAGGTCGAACAGCTGTTCGATGTCGAGCGCACATTCGGCACCGCGGTCGAGCGCCCAGTCGTTCGACGTGGGTGTCAGGAACGGCGGGCTCGGGTTCAGGCCGTAGGTCGCACCTGCCACCAGCGCCATGTCGGGTGCATGCGTGCGCTTGGCCACATGCATGGCCAGTTGCACCAGCGGCGAGCCGAACCCGTGGAAGACCAGCGTGGCGTCTTCGATGGTGCGCGCCAGCGTGAAGACCATCGCTTCGCCGAGCGTGCAGGTGGCGGTCATGCCTCGGCCTGTTCAGCGTAGAGCGCTTGCCAGGCTTGCGGACTGTCGCTCCAGGTGCCCAGGCGCTCGCGGGTCGCCGCACCGCCGATGCGTTCGAGGTAGTCGGCGTGGTCGCGACAACCGTGCACGAAAGGTTCGAGGTAGTCGGTGCGAAAAACGGCTGCACCCGCCTTGGCTGCCTCGTGGTACAGCGCGGTGTGCGCCCGGTCGTAGGCATAGAACGGATAGCAGGCGGTGGGGTGCGCGCCCATCGGCACCTCGGCGATGGCGGCGACATGGAAGTACGGCACGTCGACACCGCCCAAGGCTTGCAACTCGTCGTTGCTGACGATGCGTTCGACGGTGGCGATGACCTGCTTCGAGGCGCGGGCCGACAGCAGGTCGGCCACCGGCGGGCCGAGGATGCGCAGGTTGCCGTGCGCGTCACCGTACTGCGCATGGATGATCGCCACGTCGGGCTGCAGCGCAGGCACCAGCAACAAGGCATCGCCGGTGAACGGACAGGTCATCGGCAGGTACTCGGGGTGCAGCGCCTGGAAGTCGGTGCCGCGCATCGACCGCACCGGCATGAACGGCACGCCGCTGGCCGCTGCGCGCAGTTGCTGAACGACGGTGTAGCAGCAGGTGTCGGCCACTTCGACGGCACCGCTCTCGCAGGCGCGCCGGTAATTGGGGGCCATGCCGAAATCCTGCTCGAAACCGACATAGCTTTCCAGCGACTTGGCGACCACGCCGGCACCGCACAGCAGGTCGATGTCGATGCCGTGCGCCGAGCCGACGACGCGCAGGCGCTGCCGACCGGCGCGGATCAGCGCGCGCAACAGCGCCATCGGCTCGCGCGAAGACAGGCCGCCGCCGACCGCGAGCAGGTCGCCGTCCTTCACATGCGACGCCAGTTCGTCCAGACCGACGCGCTTGTCGCTGCGCGTGAAGACTGCGGTCATATTGCGTTCAATCTGGCGTTCAATCTGGCGTTCATATGGCCGTCATGCCGCCGTCCACCGCGAAGATCGAGCCGACGCAAAAGCTGGCCGCATCGGACAACAGGAACGTGACCGCTTCGGCCAGTTCTTCCGGCTTGCCGAAGCGTCCGATCGGGTACTTGGCCAGCCGCATGACCATCGCCGCTTCGCTGGTGTCGCTGCTGAGAAGTTGCCGCCCCATCGCCGTCTCGCCGACGGTGCCGGGGCAGAC
>JANNEI010000568.1:0-1821 GCA_031378565.1 Burkholderiales bacterium | reverse complement strand
GTGCACATCGACGCGGTGGGCAACGTGGTCGCCGTTTATCGCGCCGACGCGCCAGACGCCAAAACCCTGTTGACCGGCAGCCATTACGACACCGTGCGCAACGCGGGCAAGTACGACGGTCGCCTCGGCATCTTTGTGCCGATGGCCTGCGTGCGCGAACTGCAGCGCCAGGGCAAGCGCCTGCCGTTCAACATTGAGGTGGTGGGGTTTGCCGAAGAAGAAGGCCAGCGCTACAAGGCCACCTTTCTGGGGTCGGGCGCACTGGTCGGTGACTTCAAACCTGAATGGCTGGCGCAGCAGGATGCAGAAGGCGTGTCGATGCGTAAGGCGATGGAGCACGCGGGATTGCCGGCGACGCTGGAGGCGATCAACGCGCTGGTCCGCAAGCCGGCCGACTACCTCGGCTTCGTCGAAGTCCACATCGAGCAAGGCCCGGTGCTGGACGAGTTGGACCTGCCGCTGGGCGTGGTGAGCTCCATCAACGCCAGCGTGCGCTACACGGGCGAGGTGATCGGCCTGGCCAGCCACGCCGGCACCACGCCGATGCACAGCCGGCGCGACGCGGCCACGGCGGTGGCCGAACTCGCGCTGTTCGTCGAGCAACGCGCCGCATCGGTTGCGCATGTGGTCGGCACCATCGGCATGCTGCACGTGCCCAACGGGTCGATCAACGTGGTGCCCGGGCGCTGCCGGTTCAGCCTGGACATCCGTGCCACCACCGACGCGGTGCGCGACGCCTGCGCCGCCGATGTGCTGGCCGAGCTGGAGCGCATCACCGCCCGGCGCGGCCTGCACTGCACCATCGTCGAAACGCTGCGCGCCGCCGCCGCCCCCAGCGCGCCGGCCTGGCAGGCGCGCTGGGAAGCCGCGGTCGCCTCGCTGGGCCTGCCGGTGCACCGCATGCCCAGCGGCGCCGGCCACGACGCGATGAAGCTGCACGAGCTGATGCCGCAGGCCATGCTGTTCTTGCGCGGCGGCAATTCCGGCATCAGCCACAACCCGCTGGAAAGCATCAGCGCCGACGACGCGCAGTTGGGCGTGCAGGCGTTCCAGCATGTGTTGAATCAACTTGCCAGCGAGCTGTCATGACCCAACCCCACCACGAGATCGACGCCTGGGTCGACGCCCACTTCGACGAGGAACTGCGCTTTCTGCAGGCGCTGGTGCAGGTGCCCACCGACACCCCGCCCGGCGACAATGCGCCGCATGCCGAGCGCACGGCCGAGTTGCTGAAGGACTTCGGCTTCGACGCCGAAAAGCATCCCGTGCCCGAGGCCGACGTCAAGCGCCACGGGCTGCAATCCATCACCAACCTGATCGTGCGGCGCCGCTACGCCGCGGAGGGCAGGACGATTGCGCTGAACGCCCATGGCGACGTCGTGCCGCCCGGAGAAGGCTGGACGCATGACCCGTACGGCGGTGAAGTCGCCGGTGGCAAGTTGTACGGCCGCGCCGCCGCCGTCAGCAAGTGCGACTTCACGACCTACACCTTCGCCACGCGCGCCATCGAATCGCTGAAGGCAAAACTCAACGGCAGCGTCGAGCTCTACTTCACTTACGACGAAGAGTTCGGCGGCGAACTCGGCCCCGGCCGGCTGCTGCAACACGGCCTCATCAAACCCGACCTGCTGATCGCTGCCGGCTTTTCCTACCAGGTGGTGACCGGCCACAACGGCTGCCTGCAAATGGAGGTCACGGTGCACGGCATGGCGGGCCACGCTGCGGTGCCGCAGACCGCGGTCGATGCGTTGCAAGCGGCGACGCTGATTCTGAACGCGCTGTACCAGCAGAACACGCTCTACCAGCAGGTGACGAGCAGCG
>JANNEI010000553.1:0-5560 GCA_031378565.1 Burkholderiales bacterium | reverse complement strand
TGGTGACCACGGTGCTGCTGCTGTCCAGCGGCATCAACCTGTATTTCTCGTACCAGGAAAACCGCGCGGCGCTGGCCAGCCTGCAACGCGAGAAGGCCATCGGCGCGGCCTCTCGAATCGAGCAATACGTTCGCCAGGTCTCGCAGCAACTGGCCTACGCCTCGCTGCCGCAGCTCGACGCGGCAGACGTGGAGGCGCGCCGCATCGAGTTTCTGAAGCTGCTGCGCCAGGCCCCAGAAGTCACCGACATCGCGCAACTCGACGCCACCGGCAAAGAGCAGCTTGCAGTGTCGCGCCTGGGCATGGACGTCGTGGCCTCCGGCCGAGACCGCTCGACCGAGCCGGCGTTCCAGAAGGCGCGCCGCGGCCAGCCGTGGTACGGGCCGGTCTACTTCCGCAAGGAGACCGAGCCCTACATGACGGTGGCGACCCGCGCGGGCGGCGACGCGCTTGGCAAGAAAGGCCCGGTGACCGTGGCCGAGGTGAATCTCAAGTTCATCTGGGACGTGGTCTCGCGCATCAAGATCGGCGACAAGGGCAAGGCTTACGTGGTCGACGGCAGCGGCCTGCTGGTGGCCGACCCCGACATCGGCCTGGTGCTGCGCAAGACCAGCCTCGCGGGCCTGAGACACGTGCAGGCTGCGACCGTGCTCGATGCCGACGACGAGCGGGCGATGGTCTCGAAGGACTTGGGCGGCACGCCGGTGCTGACCTCGGTCGCGGTGATCGAGCCATTGGACTGGAAGGTGTTCGTCGAGCAACCGATTGCAGAGGTCTACGCCAAGTTGAACGCGTCGCTGGTGCGCACCGGCCTGCTGCTGCTGGCCGGGCTGGTGATTTCGGCGCTGGCCGCCTCGGCCCTGGCGCGCAACATGGTGCGCCCGATCCGCACGCTCGACGAAGGTGCGCGACGCATCGGCGAAGGCGAGTTGAACCAGAAAATCGTGGTCCAGACCGGTGACGAACTGGAAGGCCTGGCCGACCAGTTCAACCGCATGACGGCGCAGTTGCGCGAGTCGTATGCAGGGTTGGAGCGCAAGGTGGAATTGCGCACGGGCGAACTCAGCGAATCGCTTGCCTACCAGACCGCGATCAGCGATGTGTTGCGCGTGATCAGCGAGTCGCCGACCGACGTGGCACCGGTGTTCGAGGCGATCCTCGACAGCGCGATGCGGTTGCTTGGCAGTCCGCATGCAGGAATCTACCGTTACGACGGTCGCCTGGTGCATCTCGTCGCGACGCGAAACTGGCCAGCTGACGCCATTGAAACTGCGAGTCGGAACTACCCGATGCCACCCAACCCGCGATTGATGACAGGCCGTGCGATCCTGACCGGCAAGGCGCTGAGCGAGGAAGACACGCTCGACGATCCGTCGTACGACCCGGCGATGTCCGTCGCAGGGAAATGGCGGCGTGTCGTGGCCGCGCCGATGCTCAAGGACGGCGCGCCGATCGGCGTGATCGGCGTCGCCTGGCCCGACCCCGGCAAGACACCGCAAAAACAAGTCGACCTGCTCAGAACCTTCGCCGACCAGGCGGTGATCGCGATCGAGAACGTGCGGCTGATCAACGAGACGACCGAGGCGCTGGAGCATCAGACGGCCACCGCCGAAGTGCTGCGCGTCATCAGCGGCTCGGTGTCGGACACGAAGCCGGTGTTCGACAAGATTCTGCAAAGTTGCCAGCGCCTGTTTGCGGGTGCCGAGATGGGCATCACGCTGCTGGGCGACGACGGACTGGTGCACCTGGGGGCGCATCTGGGCCCGGCGAAGGCGGTGCTCGAAACGATTTACCCCGCGCCCATCGACCGGTCGCCCATCGGGCTGGCGATCACCGGCAACGCCGTGGTCCACCTCCCCGATGCCCTGGGCGCACCCGACCTGCCGCTGGCCATGCGGCAGATCGGCGAGCAGGTCGGCAACTACTCGATCATGCTGGCACCGATGCTTTGGGAGGGCCGCAACATCGGCTCGATCCACGTCTCGCGCATCCCGCCGGCCCCGTTCTCGGCCAAGGACATCGGACTGCTCAAGACCTTTGCCGACCAGGCGGTGATCGCGATCCAGAACGCACGGCTGTTCAATGAAACCAAAGAGGCGCTGGAGCACCAGACCGCGACTTCGGAAGTGCTGCAGGTGATCAGCAGTTCGGTGTCGGACACGCAACCCGTGTTCGAGAAGATTCTGCAAAGTTGCAAGAAGCTGTTCGACAGCCACGAGCAGGGCGTGATGCTCATCGACGCTGCGGGCAACATGCGGTTGGGTGCCCACCGCGGCAGCAACCGGGGGCGGCTGGAGGCCTACTTCGCGCAGGCCCGATCGGCCGGCGGGTTCGAGCAAAGCATCCTGGAGCGCCGCGTTCTGCATTTCGCCAACGTGCTTGCGGACGACAACGTGCCCGACGGCATTCGAATCGTGGCGCAGCAACTGGGCACCGGCCCCTATTCGCAGGCGTTTGCGCCAATGGTGTGGGAGGAGCGCGCGGTGGGCGCGCTCTACGTCACGCGGCAGCCGCCGGTGGGCTTCAGCGAAAAGGAACTGGGGCTGCT
This sequence comes from Burkholderiales bacterium, assembly GCA_031378565.1. Lineage (GTDB taxonomy): Bacteria > Pseudomonadota > Gammaproteobacteria > Burkholderiales > Burkholderiaceae_C > JANYJJ01. The sequence continues at coordinate 3,012 of JANNEI010000553.1, read as the reverse complement.
GAAGACATTCGCCGACCAGGCGGTGATCGCGATCCAGAACGCGCAGCTGTTCCATGAAATCCAGGACAAGGGCCGGCAGCTCGAAATCGCCAACCAGCACAAGTCGGAGTTCCTGGCCAACATGTCGCACGAGTTGCGCACACCGCTGAACGCGATCATCGGTTTCTCCGAGGTGCTGATCGAGCGGATGTTCGGCGAGCTGAACGAAAAGCAGGCCGACTACCTGAACGACATCTTCACTTCCGGCAAGCACTTGTTGTCGCTGATCAACGACATCCTCGACCTGTCCAAGATCGAGGCCGGCCGCATGGAGCTCGATCTGGATTGGTTCGATCCGGCGGCCGCGCTGGGCAACGCGATGACGCTGGTGCGCGAGCGCGCCCAGCAGCACGGCATTGCGCTGTCGCTGGACACCGGCCCGCCACCCGCAGAGGCAGCGCCTGAAATTCGCGCCGACCCGCGCAAGTTCAAGCAGATCATGCTCAACCTGCTCTCCAACGCGGTCAAGTTCACGCCCGATGGCGGCAAGGTCGGCGTGCGTGCGACGCTGATCGACGGGCTGCTCGAAGTGGCCGTCAGCGACACCGGCATCGGCATTGCCGAGGCAGACCACGCCACCGTGTTCGAAGAATTTCGTCAGGTCGGCCACCACTACACCAACAAGCAGGAAGGCACCGGACTCGGCCTGGCGCTGACCAAACGTTTCGTCGAGCTGCACGGCGGCACGCTGCGTGTGGAAAGCGAAATCGGCCAGGGCTCCACCTTCACCTTCACCATTCCGAGGCAGCCATGAAAGTCGTTTTGATCGTCGAAGACAACGACAAGAACATGAAGCTGGCGCGCGACATCCTGCAAGCCAAGGGCTACGCGACTCGGGAGGCGATCACCGGCGAAGACGGGGTGCGCATGGCCCGCGCCGAATTGCCCGACCTGGTGCTGATGGACATCCAGCTGCCGGGCAGCGACGGCATCGAGGCGTTCAGGCAACTGCGCACCGACCCGCTGACCGCCAGGATTCCGATCGCCGCGTTCACCGCATCGGTGACGCCGAGCGACCGCAGCAAGGTGATCGAAGCCGGCTTCGACGCCTTTCTCAGCAAGCCCATCGACCTGAAGCAGTTCGTCGCCACCATTCGGGCGCTGGTCGACGCGGGGCCGCGATGAGCGCGCTGCCGCTGCTCAAGATTCTGGTGGTCGACGACACGCCGGCCAACGTCAAGCTGCTGGTCGACGTGCTGACCGCGAAAGGCTACACCGCGCTTGCCGCGACCAATGGCGAAGACGCGCTGGCGATGATCGCGCGTGAGCCGCCCGACCTGGTGCTGCTCGACATCATGATGCCGGGCCTCTCCGGCTACGAGGTCTGCCGGCGCATTCGCGCCAACCCCGACACGGCGCTGCTGCCGGTGGTGCTTTGCACCTCGCTCGACCCGCAGCAGGAGCGCATCAACGGCATCGAGGCGGGTGCCGACGACTTCGTGGCCAAGCCGATCAACCGGCCCGAGTTGCTGGCGCGCGTGAAGTCGCTGCTGCGCATCAAGTCGCTGCAGGACGAAGTCAAGTCGCAGGCGGCGCAGCTCGCGCAGTGGAATCTGCGGCTGGAAGAGCGCGTGCAGGAGCAGGTCGGCCAGCTGGAACGGCTGTCGCGCCTGAAGGGATTTTTCTCGCCGGCGCTGGCCGAGGCCATCGTGGCGGGCGGCGAGGCGTTGCTGAAGACGCACCGGCGCGAGATCAGCGTGGTCTTCATCGACCTGCGCGGCTTCACCGCCTTCACCGACCGCGCCGAGCCCGAAGAAGTGATGGAGCTGCTGCACGCCTACCACGCGGCGATGGGTGCCATCGTGCTGGCGCACGGCGGCACGCTGGAGCGCTTTGCCGGCGACTCGGTGATGGTGTTCTTCAACGACCCGCTGCCGGTCGATCAGCCGGCCCGGCAGGCGGTGCGCATGGCGCTGGCGATGCAGCAGGCGTTTCCGCCGCTGGCCGAGGTCTGGAGGCAGCGCGGCTTCGAGCTGGGGCTGGGATGCGGCATCGCGCAGGGCTATGCCACGCTGGGCGTGATCGGCTTCGAGGGCCGCTGGGACTACGCCGCCATCGGCAACGTCACCAACCTCGCTGCGCGCCTGTGCGCCGAAGCGTCCAGCGGCCAGGTGCTGGTGGACCGCAAGACGATGGCGAGCGTGGCGGCGATGGTGGACGCCACGCCGTTGGGGCCGCTCACGCTCAAGGGGCTCAGCCACGCGGTGCCCGCGTTCGCGGTCGAGCGCTGGTTGGCCGCTGGTTGAGGGCCGGCGGGCGGGCCTGAGCGCGGGTTCGCTCGGGCACACTGCACGCATGCCGCCGCGACTGTACATCGACCAAGCCATCCACACCGACGACCGCTTCGCGCTGCCCGCCTCGGCGGCGCGCCATGTGCAGGTGCTCAGGCTGCAGCCGGGCGATGCGGTCACGCTGTTCAACGGGCAGGGCGGTGAATGGGCTGCCAGCGTGTCGGGCATGCGGCGACGCGATGTGGATGTGCAGGTGCTCGGCCACCACGCGGTCGAGCGTGAACTGGACTTGCCGGTGACGCTGGCGCTGGGCATGCCGGCCAACGAGCGCATGGACGCCCTGGTCGAGAAGGCCACCGAGCTGGGCGTGGCCGCCATCCAGCCGCTGCTGTGCGAGCGCTCGGTGCTGCGCCTGAGCGGCGAGCGGGCCGACAAGCGCGTCGCGCACTGGCAAGCGGTGGCCGTCGCTGCGTGCGTGCTGAGCGGCCGCACCCGCGTGCCGCGCATCGCGCCGGTGCTGACCCTGTCGGCCTGGCTGCTAACGCTGGCGGGGCGCGCCGACGAATCACGATGGCTGCTGAGCCTGCGCGGCGCGCAGCCTTTGCAAGACGCGGCTGCCGCGCCCGCAGGTGGCGTGCTGTGCCTGAGCGGTCCCGAAGGCGGCCTCACCGAGGCTGAAGAAGCGGCCGCGCTGGCGCGTGGTTGGGTGCCGATTTCTCTGGGTGCGCGCGTGCTGCGCGCC
>JANNEI010000506.1:0-6555 GCA_031378565.1 Burkholderiales bacterium | reverse complement strand
CTCGGCGCTGATCCACGCAGCGACGATGGTCACGGCGGGCATCTTCATGGTGGCGCGCATGTCGCCGCTGTTCGAGCTGTCGGACACCGCGCTCAGCTTCGTCATGGTGATCGGTGCCATCACCGCACTGTTCATGGGCTTTCTGGGCATCATCCAGAATGACATCAAGCGCGTGGTGGCGTATTCAACCTTGAGTCAGCTCGGCTACATGACGGTGGCGTTGGGCGCGTCGGCCTACTCGGTGGCGGTGTTCCACCTGATGACGCATGCCTTCTTCAAGGCGCTGCTGTTCCTGGCGGCGGGCTCGGTGATCATCGGCATGCACCACGACCAGGACATCCGCAACATGGGCGGGCTGCGCAGGCACATGCCCATCACCTGGATCACCGCGCTGCTGGGCTCGCTTGCGCTCATCGGCACCCCGCTGTTCGCCGGCTTCTACAGCAAGGACAGCATCATCGAAGCCGTGCACGCCAGCCACCTGTGGGGTTCGGGCTTCGCCTACTTCGCGGTGGTGGCCGGCGTGTTCGTGACCGCGTTCTACTCGTTCCGCATGTACTTCCTGGTGTTCCACGGCAAGGAGCGGTTTCACCACAAGCCCTTCCCCGGCGAGCACGACCACCAAAACGATGACCACGGCGGCCACGGCCACGCGGCGGCTCACACACCGCACGAGTCGCCCTGGGTCGTCTGGGTTCCGCTGGTGCTGCTGGCGATCCCGTCGGTGGTCATCGGCTACCTGACCATCGGGCCGATGCTGTACGGCGACTTCTTCAAGGATTCGATCACTGTCGATCTGCTAAGGCATCCGGCCATGGCAGAAATGGCGCGCGAGTTTCACGGTGCCGCTGCGATGGCGCTGCACGGACTCACCCAGCCGCCCTTCTGGCTGGCGTTGGCGGGCGTGCTGGTGGCCTGGGTGTTCTACCTCGTGAAGCCCGAAATTCCCGCGGCCATCAAGGCGCGCACCGGCTTCATCAACCGCGTGCTCGAGAACAAGTACTACTTCGACTGGTTCAACGAGCACGTGCTGGCCGCGGGTGCGCGAATGATCGGAGTGGGCCTCTGGAAGGGCGGCGACGTGGGCCTGATCGACGGCGTCGTCATCAACGGATCGGCGCGCCTGGTGGGCGGCGTGTCGTCGGTGGTGCGCATGTTCCAGACCGGCTACCTGTACTGGTATGCGCTGGTGATGATTCTGGGTGTCATGGGGTTGATGACGTGGCAGTTGTGGCCCTACCTGGGCGGCTTGACGGGACGCTGATGAACGCGATTGACGCACCACCGGCGATGCCTTGCCAAGCACGGAGAAAAAGAACATGGGTTTGCTGAGCCTGGCCATCTGGCTGCCGATTTTGTCGGGCGCACTGTTGCTGGCGCTGGGCCGCGATGAGCAGGCCGCCATGGTGCGCTGGGTGGCACTGGTGGCCGCCGTCGCCAGCTTCGCGGTCACGCTGCCGCTGATCACCGGCTTCGATGCGTCCACCGCCGCCATGCAGTACCAGGAGAACCTGGCCTGGATCGAGCGCTTCAACGTGCGCTACCGGCTCGGCGTGGACGGCCTGTCGGTGTGGTTCGTGCTGCTGACCTCCTTCATCACCGTCATCGTGGTGATCTCGGCCTGGGAGGTGATCACCGAGCGCGTCAACCAGTACATGGGCGCATTCCTGATCCTGTCCGGGATCATGGTGGGCGTTTTCTCGGCGCTCGACGGGCTGCTGTTCTATGTGTTCTTCGAGGCCACGCTGATCCCGATGTACATCATCATCGGCGTCTGGGGCGGCCCGAACCGCGTCTATGCGGCGTTCAAGTTCTTCCTCTACACGCTGGCCGGTTCGCTGTTGATGCTGGTGGCGCTGATCTACCTGTACTACAAGTCGGGCGGCAGCTTCGACATCCTGGCCTGGCACAAGCTGCCGCTGCCGATGGCCACGCAGACGCTGCTGTTCTTCGCCTTCTTCGCGGCCTTCGCGGTCAAGGTGCCGATGTGGCCGGTGCACACCTGGCTGCCCGATGCCCACGTCGAGGCACCCACCGGCGGCTCGGTGGTGCTGGCGGCCATCATGCTGAAGCTCGGGGCCTACGGCTTCCTGCGCTTCTCGCTGCCGATCGCTCCCGACGCTGCGCACGAGTGGGCCTGGTTCATCATCATGCTGTCGCTGATCGCCGTGCTCTACATCGGCCTGGTGGCCCTGGTGCAGCAGGACATGAAGAAACTGGTGGCGTATTCGTCGATCGCCCACATGGGTTTCGTGACGCTGGGTTTCTTCATCTTCAACGAGCTGGGCACCGCAGGCGGCATCGTGCAGATGATCTCGCATGGCTTCGTGTCGGGTGCCATGTTCCTGTGCATCGGCGTGCTCTACGACCGGGTGCACTCGCGTGAAATTTCCAGCTACGGCGGCGTGATCCACACCATGCCCACCTTCACCGCGTTCGCGGTGTTTTTCGCGATGGCCAATTGCGGCTTGCCGGGCACCGCCGGTTTCGTCGGTGAATGGATGGTGATCCTGGGCGCGGTGAAAGCCAACTTCTGGCTCGGCATGCTGGCCGCCACGGCGCTGATCTCGGGCGCGGCCTACACGCTGTGGATGGTCAAGCGCGTCTACTTCGGGCCGGTGGCGAACGAAGCTGTGCGCGGCCTGACCGACATCGACCGCCGCGAAACCTTCATGCTGGCGCTGCTGGCCGCCGCGGTGCTCTGGATGGGCGTCTATCCCAAGCCCTTCACCGACACCATGCAAGTGTCTGTCACCGAGTTGCTCAGGCATGTCTCGGTGTCGAAGCTGAACTCACAACAATGAACAACCTGAACTGGCTCGCCGTCTGCCCCGAGGTCGTGCTGCTGAGCATGGCCCTGGTGGTCACCATGGTGGACCTGTGGGTCACGCACCCGCGTCGCACCCCCACCTATTTGCTCGCGCAGGCATCGCTCGCGGCAGTGGCCGTGCTGCACCTGATCCACTTCAACGCCGGCGGCACCGTCTACGCGATGCAGCGCATGGTGGTGGCCGACCCGATGGGGCACCTGCTGGGCTTCTTCGCCAGCGTGGCGACGATGGTCACGCTGGCCTATGCACGCCCGTACGCGGCGGAGCGCGACCTGCTCAAGGGGGAGTTGTTCACGCTCAGCATGTTCTCGCTGCTCGGCATCTTCGTGATGCTGTCGGCCAACAACTTCCTGGTCGTCTACCTGGGCCTGGAACTGATGAGCCTGTCGCTCTACGCGCTCACCGCCATGCGCCGTGACAGCCTCAACGCCACCGAAGCGGCGATGAAATACTTTGTGCTGGGCGCGCTGGCCAGCGGCTTCCTGCTGTACGGCCTGTCGATGATGTACGGTGCCACCGGTTCGCTCGAAATCAGCGAAGTGTTCAAGGCCATCGGCACCGGCCAGGTCAACAAGGCGGTGTTGGTGTTCGGCGTTGTCTTCGTGGTGGCGGGGCTGGCCTTCAAGCTCGGCGTGGTGCCGTTCCACATGTGGGTGCCCGACGTGTACCAGGGCGCGCCGACGGCTGTCACGCTGCTGATTGCCGGTGCGCCGAAGCTGGCTGCCTTCGCGATCACCATCCGCCTGCTGGTCGAAGCCATGTCGGGCATGGCCGAAAACTGGCAACAGATGCTGGTGGTGTTGTCGGTGTCCTCGATGGCGCTGGGCAACCTGGCCGCCATCGCGCAAAGCAATCTCAAGCGAATGCTCGCCTACTCGACCATCGCGCAGATGGGTTTCGTGCTGCTCGGCTTGATCCCGACCGTGGTGTCGTCGAACACGCTGTCCGCCGCCAACGGCTACAGCTCGGCGATGTTCTACCTGATCACGTACGTGTTCACCACGCTCGGCACCTTCGGCATCATCATGTTGCTGTCGCGGCCCGGTTTCGAGTCCGAGCACGTCGACGACCTGAAGGGCCTGAGCCAACGCAGCCCCTGGTACGCCGCGTTGATGGCCATCCTCATGTTCTCGCTCGCCGGCATTCCGCCGACGGTGGGGTTCTACGCCAAGTTCAGCGTGCTGCAGGCGCTGGTGTCCACCAACGTCGGCGGCTACATCTGGCTGGCGGTGGTGGCGGTGCTGCTGTCGCTGATCGGCGCGTACTACTACCTGCGCCTGGTCAAGGTGATGTACTTCGATGCGCCGGTCGAGACCGCACCGATCCGCAGCACGCGCGACGTGCGGGCCATCCTGTCGGTCAACGGCGCAGCCGTGCTGCTGCTGGGCTTGCTGCCGGGCGGGCTGATGGCCATGTGCGTGCAGGCCATCGTCAAGACGCTGTCGACCTGAGCCGGCGAACGCGCATGAACGCCGTGGACGCAGACGCCCACCTGCGCGAGACGCTGCTCGAATCCGAGCAGGTGTACTGCGGAGACTTCCTCGATGTGCGGCGCGATCGCGTTCGCTTGCCGAATGGCGGCACCGCGCACCGCGAATACATCGTGCACCCCGGCGCGGTGATGGTGGTGCCCATCCTCGACGACGGACGTCTGGTGGTCGAGCGTCAGTTCCGCTACCCGGTGGGTCGCGTGATGCTCGAATTCCCCGCTGGCAAGCTCGATGTGGGTGAGTCGCCGTTGCAGTGCGCGATTCGCGAACTGCGCGAAGAAACCGGCTATCGCGCGCGCGAATGGGCGCGCGCCGGCATCTTGCACAACGCGATCGCCTATGCCACCGAGGGCATCGAGGTGTGGTTTGCACGCGGCCTGACCGCGGGTCAGCGTCAACTCGATGCGGGCGAGTTTCTCGACGTGTCGACCACCACCGCGCAAGCGCTGAGCGACATGGCCCGGCGCGGCGAGCTGACCGATGCCAAGACGCTGATCGGACTGAACTGGTTGCAAAGTTGGCAGGCGGGTCAGTGGGACATCGTCTGGCACAGCGCGCCTTGATGTCCGGCCGCTGATAATGCCGCCATGAAGGTCTTGAATCTCAGCTGTGTGCACGACCACCGGTTTGAAGGCTGGTTCGCGTCCGAGGCCGACTATGTGTCGCAGACCGGGCGCGAGTTGGTCGAGTGCCCGCTGTGTGGTGACAAGAGCATCACCCGCTTGCCGTCGGCACCGCATGTCCACACCTCCGCGTCGCGCGACATGGTGCCCGTGCAGTCCGCGCCACCCAGGGCCGAGGCCCCGGTGGCGCTGACCCAGCAAGCCGCCTGGATGCGTGCCGTGCAGCACGTGATGGCGAACACCGACGATGTCGGCGACCGCTTTGCCGAAGAAGCGCGCCGCATGCACTACGGCGAGACCGACGAGCGCCCCATTCGCGGCCATGCCACGCGCGAGCAGGCGCAGGCGCTTGTCGAAGAAGGCATCGACGTGATGCCGCTGCCGCTGCCGCCTGCCTTGAAGGGGCCGCTTCAGTAGCCGGATCGGGGTTTACAGCAGCCGCCCCGGATTCATGATGCCCTGCGGGTCAAGCGCCTGCTTCACGGCCCGCATCATCAGCAAGGCCACCGCAGATTTGTGCTTGACCAGCGCTTCGCGCTTGAGCGAGCCAATGCCGTGTTCAGCCGAGATCGAGCCACCGTGGGCGCTGACCGCGTCGTACACGAGGGTGTTCACGGCCGCCTCGTGGTCGCGCAGGAAATCCGCGACCGGCACGCCAGCGGGCGGCTGCACGTTGTAGTGCAGATTGCCATCGCCGAGGTGGCCGAAGTCGACCAACTGCACACCGGGAAAAGCCTCGATCAGCGCGGCGTCGGTGCTGGCAACGAACGACGCAATGCGCGACACCGGCAACGAGATGTCGTGCTTGATGTTCAGGCCATGCTGCGCTTGCGCCAGCGGAATCGATTCACGCAGATGCCACAGCGCATTCGACTGCTCCAGGCTTTCCGCCACCACCGCGTCGGTGATCAGCCGCGCGTCGAGAGCGGCCTCGAGCACGTCTTCGAAAAGGGCGCGCGCGTGGGTCGCACTTTCGGTGTCGGACTGCTCCAGCAGCGCCGTCCACGGCGACGCGGGCAGCGGCTGCTTCAATTGTGGAAAGTGCCGTCCCACCAGCGCCAGCGAAAACCCGTTCATCACCTCGAAGCCGGTCAGGCCCGCGCCCAGCCGCGCCCGCGCCATCTGCAGCAGATGCACGGCAGCGTCGAGCGACGGCAGCGCGGCCAGCGCCGTCATCGACGCGGCGGGCTGCGGATACAGCTTCAGCGTGGCGGCGGTGATGATGCCCAGCGTGCCTTCGCTGCCGATGAAGAGGTCGCGCAGCGAGTAGCCGGTGTTGTCCTTGCGCAGCCCGCTCAAGCCCTCCCACACCTCGCCGGCGGCCGTCACCACCTCCAGCCCCAGGCAGAGGTCGCGCGCGTTGCCGAAGCGCAGCACCTGCGTGCCGCCAGCGTTGGTGGCCAGGTTGCCGCCCAGGGTGCAACTGCCTTCTGCGGCCAGGCTGAGCGCAAACATCAACCCCTGCGCTGCCGCGGCCTCCTGCACCACTTGCAGGATGCAGCCGGCTTCCACCGTGATGGTGAGGTTGGCGGCATCGATCTCGCGGATGCGGTTCATGCGCGCCAGGCTCAGCAGCACCTGGCTGCCGCTGTCGTCGGGCACCGAGGCACC
>JANNEI010000467.1:0-2503 GCA_031378565.1 Burkholderiales bacterium | reverse complement strand
AGGTCGATGCTGGTAAAGATGGCGATGCGGCCGTATTCGCTGACAGCCACCTGGCCGGTTGCGCCGGGCACCAGACGCCACTCGGAGTTTGTCCCGCTGGTCGAGTAGCTCGGAGAGGCGAGTTGCGAGAACGTCACCGAGTCGACGATGACGAGTTGGTTGAGATTCAGCGTCGACTGGCAAGCGATCTTGCCGACGCCGGGCAGCTTGGCGCAACCCGCAGCCGACGCGATCGTGCCCTTCAAGGCGAGCGAGGCGTCGGCACTGAAAACGGAGTTGCCGAGCACCGCGAATCCGTCATTCACATTCAACTCGAGGGCGTATGACGCATTGGGCACCACTTGCCGCTCGATCAGCCCGTCGCCGAGCACCTCGATCCTGCGCAGGCCAAACTCGGTCGTTTCGTTGTTGTAGCCATACAGCCAGCTGCCATCGACGTCGAACGCGATGCGGGTGCTGCCGGTGTGCTGCTGGGTGCGCTGGGGCTGGACCACCATGCCGCGAACCAGGGAAACGCCTGCGTGCCGAGGCGAAAAACCGGTTCGCATCATCGACACCGCGAACACGTCGGCAGATGTGGGCGAGACGCTGATGTCCTCGGGCAGCAACTGCCCAAGGTAAGGGTCGACCGGCAGCCGCACCCGGGCCAGCTCCTGCATGGAAGGCAAGGCCAGTTTCAGCACCTCGCCCGAACCTTCCAGGCCGACGTACAGCACGTTGCCGTCGGCCGACACCGACATGGGGCCCGGGCCCGAGCCGACGGGGGCCGAATAGGTCACCGAGCCGTTGCCGGCCTGGATCGTGGCGATGCGGTTGCCGTTGACCGGGTCGCTCGATGAGACCGAGGCGAGGTACACACCGCGCGACGCGACGAAGACCAGCGCGCGGTGGGACAGCGCGATGTTCACCGTGCGGCCACTGGTGGTGGATGTCTGCCCGTTCACCGTGGCCGACACCAGGTCGAGGCTGTAGGGCTTCTCCAACACACGGCCGTCAGAGGCGGTGGCTGACCTTTCAGCGCGTACCAGTCCGAGCCCGTCGGCAAGCCAGGAATCTTCGATGGCGGTGCCGGTGGCCGAGGCACCGGTGCTGGTGCCCGCGATCGTGAACGCCAGCGTGGTGCGGAAATGCGCCACCTCGATTGTTCGACCCAGCACCGTCAGCGGCTCGAAGCCGACGAAGACCTGGGTGATCTCGATCCGAAAGAAGTCATTCCTTGCATCGCCATCGACATCGGCCAGCATGTCGCCCTGGCGGATGACCTTGCGGATTCCGCCCGCCGGGTAGAACGGCGTCGGGACATCCGTGAAGGCGGGCAGGGCGGCGTACACGCCCGGCCACAGGCCCGACGCGCCGATCGGATCCAGCGCTTCCAGCCCCGCGGCGGTGATGCGATATGCGGAAGACTCCGCCTGACCGCCAACCGATTCGCTGATCGTCACCAGCCCGTTCTGGTCGGGCGCTGTGGCGATGCTGCGCGTCACCACACCGCCCGCCAGGTTGCCCGCAAAGGTTTTCGCGTAGACCCAGGTGTCGCCCGCATGCAGGGGCAGGTAGTTGCGGGCGGAGACATCGATGCGCGGGCCGGAGGGCACCACGTCTTGCGAGAGCGTGGGCAGAAGCGGTCCGCCGCCACCAGCGCTGGAACCGCCGTCGCTGCCACCACCGCCACCGCAGGCTGAAACCAGGGCAGCGACGCAAAGCGAAGACAAGAATCGCGTTGTGTGACGGAGTTGCAGCATTGGTTCTTCCTTCAGGTGCGGGGTCAATGGGTCAGTCTAGCCGCGAACTTTTGGGCGGCCGCGAAGCCATCGGGTTCAGCCCACCAGTTCAAACCCTGCACGCCGCACGCTGATTTCGGCAAGCAGCGGTTGTCGAAAGCCGCTGTGCCATCATTTCGGCCGCACCGCCAGCGCCGCCAGCGTCACGGCCTTCGCCTTCACGTCACCACCGATCCCTTCCATGACCCAACGCGTTCTCACCGGCATCACCACCACGGGCACACCGCACCTGGGCAACTATGTCGGTGCGATCCGCCCCGCCATTCGGGCCAGCCGCGAGCCGGGGGTCGAGAGCTTCTTCTTCCTGGCCGACTACCACGCGCTGATCAAGTGCGACGAGCCGGCGCGCATCGAGCGCTCGCGGCTGGAGATTGCCGCGACCTGGCTGGCGGCGGGGCTGGACACCTCGCGCGTGACCTTTTATCGGCAAAGCGACATCGTCGAGATTCCCGAGCTGACGTGGCTGCTGACCTGCGTGGCGTCGAAGGGTTTGATGAACCGGTCGCACGCCTACAAGGCGGCGGCGGACGCCAACCTCGCGGCTGGCGAGGACGTGGACGCCGGCGTCACGATGGGCCTGTTCAGCTACCCGATCCTGATGGCGGCCGACATTCTGATGTTCAACGCCCACCGCGTGCCGGTGGGGCGCGACCAGGTGCAGCACATCGAGATGGCGCGCGATTTGGCGCAGCGCTTCAATCACCTGTTCGGCGGCGGGCGCG
>JANNEI010000439.1:0-2145 GCA_031378565.1 Burkholderiales bacterium | reverse complement strand
AGATCGAACCAGACGAATGCATGGCTGGTCGTGCTGCCCGGTGCGGGGAGCGCTTCGTCTTCGGCACCGAATGCGACGCCAGGCGCAATCTGCAAACCGAGCTGCGCGCCGAACGCGTCGGCGAGCAACGAACGCAAGCCGAGCACGGCTTGCGGCGACGGCGTGACCGCATACGGCCAGACCTGCACCTGCGCGGCCGCGCCACGCTGCAGCCGTAACAGCCGCTGGAAATACGGCGCGTCCAGCGGCAATGCAAAACGCCGTGCCTGCACTCGTGCGCGTGCGGCACACCCCAAGGCCAGCAGCGCACGCGGCAGCACCACGAACAGCAGCAAGCTCAGCGCGAACAGATGCAGCCACGGTGCCGCCGGCGCGCCGGCTGAAACGTCGCCATGCACGGCCTGCAAGGCGGCGAAGGCAGCCGCGTCCGGCAGCGCGATGCCCGACAGGTTCGAGGCCGGCGCGAGCACGCTGCTCACCAGCGCGTGCGCCACCGTCGGCGAGAGAAAGGTGCTTTCCCACGCCGCGCGAAAGTCGAGCACCAGACCGCGGGCGTACAGCCCGGCGATCAGCCCCAGCGCGAGCACCGCCGCGCCGACATGCAGCAGCGCCCCCGCCCGCAGCGCCGACAGCCCCGCGCTGCGCTGCGCCCAGCGTTGCACGAAGCCGTGCAGGGCGCTGCCGCTGGTCGCACCGCTGCCGTGCACGTTGGGCCCGATGCTGCCGATGCGCAGCAGCGCCTGCATGCCACGCAGCAACGGCCCGGGCGTGCGTGCGCCGCGTCGCAACAGGCCAGCCAGCAGCGCACCCAGCAGGCCGAGGTAGACCACGGTGTTCCAGGCCAGCACACCCCACAGCGGCGGTGCCAGCAGGTTGACACGCTGGCTGCTGCCGAGACCGTCGGCCAGCAGGCCCAGCACGAACGCGACCAACGCGACGACGGCGCCCCAGTGCTTGCGCCCGAGCGGCTGCGCGAGCCAGCGCGCTGCCGCAGATTCGCGCGGTGCCAGCCGCTGCATCGCATGGCCGGCACGCTGGGCCAGGAATCCGTCGGGCGTGGCCCGCTCACCAGAACCCGCCGCCTCCATCGCCACACGGTCCGCCCAGGCGCGGTCGTCATCGCTCCAGCTCGGGCTGGCCGGCTGCACCGTCTCAAAGGCTTCGAGCAGCGTGACCTGGCGCGCGGCGGCTTCGTTCATCGGCGGTTCTGCCCGGCGAGCGCCGGGCTGCCAAACACCAGTGCGCAGATCGCGCCCGAATCGAAGTGGGTCATCCAGGAAACTCCATGTCGGCATCCCGCCGTGTCGTTTTGGCGTTGCTGCCATGCTGCGGCCGGGATGCTCACGCGCGAGACGCCAAAGAATACATTCGCGGACGAAGTTCCGGCTCGAAAAGAGTGATGGGCCATGCTTCCGACGAGCCATCGGTGTCGACCCGGAGCTGGACGTTACCGGCCACTATTTCATATCGTTACACGCATCGCGCGGGACGGTTTGGCACGCATACCCCGTAGCGCGTCAGGTACATCCAACTGCGAGTCCTTGATCGCCTAGGGTTAGCACTCGGGTGCCTGCGCCCTGAACGTTCGCTAGACTGATTTCGACCCCGGCTCTGGCATGCAGCCAACCACAGCGTTAGTCGCGCTCATTCCAATCGATGCGTACGACGCCCTCTGCTGCACCAGAAGTTCGATGTCTTCATCTACCCGAGAGAAGTCGGTGTCGTCGCTGACGTTGTCCGCATGTTCTCTTCATCGCTCGGGTGGATGGCTCCAGCCACAACTTACACAAGAGGTTGACCATGCATCAGAGTCGTTTACAACCCCACATCGTTTCCCTTCCACAGCTTTGCGCTGCCGCGAAAGCGTCGGCGCAGGACGCCGAGCCCGGCTGGGCGAAGGGCCGACCCAAGACCGACATCGCCATGAAGATGGCGCCGGTTCCGGCTTTTCCGATCCCGACTGCGGCCGCCGATTTGCCAACCAAAAAGTTCAAGCTGCCACCGGGCTTCAAGGTCGAGACCTGGGCCTCCGGTGTGCTCGACGCGCGCGAACTGCGCCAGGGGCCGCCGGGCACGATCATCGTCAGCACGCTGTTCGTCGGCAACAAGGTCTACTCGATGCCGGAGGCGGCCACCGACGGCAAC
>JANNEI010000406.1:0-2982 GCA_031378565.1 Burkholderiales bacterium | reverse complement strand
GTCTGAGTCGTCAGACCCGATTCGATCGCTGCCATGCGGTGCGCGGTGGCTGGCGTCGGTGACGGCAGATCAGGCGGCGACGAATGCCGGCGGCGGCGGGCTGCCCGCCGACAGCGTGAGCACCTCGTAACCTGTCTCGGTGACCAGCACGGTGTGCTCCCACTGCGCCGACAGCGACCGGTCTTTGGTGACGATGGTCCAGCCGTCGCCCATCTCGCGGATGTCGCGCCTGCCGGCGTTGATCATGGGTTCGATCGTGAACACCATGCCGGGCAGCAGTTCTTCCAGCGTGCCCGGCCGGCCGTAGTGCAGCACCTGCGGCTCTTCGTGGAACTTGCGGCCGATGCCGTGGCCGCAGAACTCGCGCACGACCGAGAACCCGTTGGTCTCGGCAAATGTCTGGATCGAGTGGCCGATGTCGCCCAGCTTGGCGCCGGGCTTGACCTTGGCGATGCCGCGCCACATCGCGTCGTACGTCATCTGGCACAGGCGCTTGGCGGCGATCGAGCCTTCACCGACGATGAACATGCGGCTGGTGTCGCCGTGCCAGCCGTCCTTGATGACGGTGACATCGATGTTCACGATGTCGCCGTTCTTCAGCGGCCGGTCGTTCGGAATGCCGTGGCAGACCTGGTGGTTGATGGAGGTGCAGATCGACTTGGGGTAGGGCGTGTAACCGGGGGGCGCGTAGTTCAGCGGGGCCGGAATGCCTTGCTGCACGTTCACGATGAGGTCGTGGGCCAGGCGGTCGAGTTCGTCGGTGGAGACGCCGGGTTTCACATGCGCGGTGAGCATGTCCAGCACCTCGGAGGCCAGCCGTCCGGCAATGCGCATGCCCTGCGCTTCGGCTGCGGTTTTGATGGTGATCGTCATGGGCCGAATTATCTCACTCGACCGGTAAAATCGAGGGCCGACACCGGCACAGTCCCCACTGACCCGGGGCCATCAACGCAGCGCCCGAGCCCTCCAGCGTGACCTCCACACCGAAGCATCTGCAACACCATGCGGGCGGCAATGCGCTGTCCGCCTTTCGCGCCCTGGCGCTGCTGCCGAGGCTGCAAGCCGTCAGCCCGCGCATCACCGCCGTCCATGCGCGCCATGTGCACTGGGTCTGGAGCGACGCGGCTCTGGCGCGCGAGGCGCAGGACAAGGCCGCGGGCCTGCTGCACTACGGCGGCGAATACAGCGGCCCCACCGACGGCTGCCTGATCGTGGTCGCACCTCGGCTGGGCACGGTGTCGCCGTGGGCCTCGAAGGCGACCGACATCGCCCACAACTGCGGGCTGGCCGTCCGGCGCGTCGAACGCGTGACGGAATTCAGGCTGACGCTGAAAGGCGGCCTGTTCGGCGGAGGCAAACCGCTGTCTGCAGAAGAACTGCAAGCCGCCGCCGCGCTGCTGCACGACCGCATGACCGAGAGCGTGCTGCTGCAACGCGAGGACGCAGCCCATCTGTTCGACGAGCAGGTCGGCAAGCCGATGCAGCGGGTCGATGTGCTGGGGCGTGGTGGCGATGCGCTGGTCGACGCCAACAACGCCTTCGGCCTGGCGTTGTCCGACGACGAGATCGACTATCTCGTCGCCGCCTTCACCGCCATGCAGCGCAACCCCACCGACGTGGAGTTGATGATGTTCGCGCAGGCCAACAGCGAGCACTGCCGCCACAAGATCTTCAACGCCGACTTCAGCATCGACGGCGTTCCGCAAGCGCGCTCGATGTTCGGGATGATCCGCAACACGCACCAGCTGGCACCGCAGCACACCGTGATCGCCTACAGCGACAACTCGTCGGTGATGGAAGGCGGCGTGATCGAGCGCTGGCTGCCGCAGGGCTACACCAACGCGCCGCAATACGCCGCGCGCAGCGAGCTCACGCATGTGCTGATGAAGGTGGAAACGCACAACCACCCGACGGCGATTTCACCGTTCCCGGGTGCATCGACAGGCGCGGGCGGCGAGATTCGCGACGAGGGCGCGACCGGCCGCGGCTCGAAGCCGAAGGCGGGCTTGACCGGCTTCAGCGTGTCGAACCTGCACCTGCCCGGCCTGAGTGAACCGTGGGAGCAGCAGCCCATCGGCAAGCCCGAGCACATCGCCAGCGCACTGCAAATCATGATCGACGGTCCGCTGGGCGGCGCGGCCTTCAACAACGAGTTCGGCCGGCCGAATCTGGCAGGGTATTTTCGTGTCTACGAACAGCGTGTGGGCGGCGTGCACCGCGGCTATCACAAGCCCATCATGATTGCGGGTGGGCTGGGCAGCATCGCGGCCGCGCAGACCGACAAGATCGCGTTCCCCGCAGGCACGCTGCTGATCCAGCTGGGCGGCCCCGGGATGCGCATCGGCATGGGCGGCAGTGCTGCCAGTTCGATGGCCGCCGGCGCGAACGCGGCCCAGCTCGACTTCGATTCGGTGCAGCGCGGCAACCCCGAGATTCAGCGCCGCGCGCAAGAGGTCATCAACCACTGCACGTCTCTTGGCGAGAGCAATCCGATCCTGGCGATTCACGACGTGGGGGCGGGCGGCATCTCGAACGCCTTCCCCGAGCTGGTGGACGGGGCAGGGCGCGGCGCGCGCTTCGACCTCAGTCAGGTGCCGCTGGAAGAAAGCGGCCTGGCGCCGAAAGAGATCTGGTGCAACGAAAGCCAGGAGCGCTACGTGATGGCGGTGCGCGCCGAGGCGTTGCCGCTGTTCACCGCGATGTGCGAGCGCGAGCGCTGCCCGTTCGCGGTGGTCGGTGTGGCCACCGAAGCGAAGCAACTGGTGCTCGCCGACCCGTTGTCCGATCAGACGCCGATCGACATGCCGATGGAGGTGCTGCTGGGCAAGCCGCCGAAGATGCAGCGCGACGTGACGCGCGTGGTGCAAGCGCTGCCCGAACTCGACCTGACCGACGTGAAGCTGCAGACCGTCGCCTTCGACGTGCTGCGCCACCCGACGGTGGCCAGCAAGCGCTTCCTGGTCACCATTGGCGACCGCACGG
>JANNEI010000400.1:0-4263 GCA_031378565.1 Burkholderiales bacterium | reverse complement strand
CGAGCTGCAGCGTGCGCGCCACGAGTTCGTGTCGTGCGGTACGCGTCAGCACCTCGTCGATCCAGTCGACGGCCTGCAACGGCTCCTGCACCAGGCGCAGGTTGCCGCCACAGGGCAGGCCGAAACGCGCCGCCTCTTCCTTGCTGACGCCGTAGGTGATGAGGGATGGCTTGTCGACCCGTTCACCGTGGCGCACGCGGTCGATCAGGTCGTCCTCGACGCAGCCGCCCGACACCGAACCCACCACCAGGCCGTCGCCGCGCAGGCACAGCAAGGCACCGGGCGGGCGTGGGGCCGAGCCCCAGGTTTCAATCACGGTGACAAGCCACACCTTGTGGCCTTGCGCGTGCCAGTCGCGCGCCTGGCTGAGCACTTGGAGATCGAGGCTGTCCATGGGGCGATCCTTATCGCGTGAGGAAGTAGAGAGCGGCCAGAACGACCACAGCACCGACGATGTACCAGATGGTCTTGCTGCCCGGGGCAGCAGCAGCGGCTGCGGCGGGTGCCTCGGCCGACGCCGGCATCGCCCCGCCCGTGGTGGCCAGCAGATGCGCCTCGAAGGCCTTGAAGAAGTCTTCGGTGATCTTGCCGGCCGCCGCGTCGATCAGCCGCGAGCCGACCTGCGCCATCTTGCCGCCGACCTGCGCCCGGGCCGTGTACTTGAGCCGCGTTTGCGCGCCCTCGGCGGTCAGCGCCACGTCGGCCGAACCCTTGCCGAAACCGGCCACGCCGCCCTGCCCGTCGAAGTTGATCGTGTAGCTGTGGGGCGGCACGATGTTGGTCATTTGCAGGTTGCCCTTGAAGCGCGCGCTGACCGGGCCGACGCGCAGCGCCACCACCGCCGCAAACGCGTCGGGGCCGGTGGCCACCAGCGACTCGCAGCCGGCAATGCAGACCTTCAGCGAGGCGGGGTCGTTGAGCGCCTGCCAGGTGGCGTCCACCGACGCGGGGATGAGTCTTTCGCCTTGCAGTTCCATGGCAGTTCGTGAGGTCAGTGAGCGTGATGTGAAGCGGGCTGATGCGTCGGATGACGCAAGGCCCGTGTGAGGTCTGAAAGACTGGCCAGATTGTGAACCGGCAGCATGCGGTCCACGTGCGGCAGAAGCGCCCGCACGCCGGCCGCCTTGGGCGCAAAACCGTCGAAGCGCAGCAAGGGGTTCAGCCACACCAGCTGGTGCGCCATCCGGCCCAGGCGGGCGGCGGCTTCGGCGAGCTGGCCGTTCTCGTCGCGGTCCAGGCCGTCCGTCAGCAGCAGCACGGCCGCATTGCCGCCCAGCAAGCGGCGCGCCCAGTGCTTGTTGAACGCCATCAGGCTCGACGCGATGCGGGTGCCGCCCTTCCAGTCGTGCACCTGCGCATCGGCCTGCTGCAACGCCACGTCGGGATCGCGGTTTTTCAGGCAGCGCGTGATGTGCGTCAACCTCGTACCGAAGGTCAGCGTGTGCACGTTGGGGTGGCGGCGCGTGAGGCCGTGAACGTAGTGCAGGAACAGGCGCGAGTAGCGGTCCATCGAGCCCGAGATGTCCATCAGCACCACCAGCGGCGGCAGTTCGCTGCGCGGCTGGCTGTACGAAGGCTGCAGCGTGAACGGCGAACGCGCCGATTTCAGCAGCGTGGCCCGCAGGTCGATGCGCCCGCGCAGCGCCGGCTCGTGGCGGCGGCGGCGCACCGGCGCGATGGGCATCGCGATGTTCTCTGCCAGCTTCTTGGCCTGCTCGAACTCGGCCGTGGTCATGCTCTCGAAGTCGGCTTGCTGCAGCCGCTCGCGGTCGCTGAAGGTGAAGCTGGCTTCGAACTGGACCTCTTCCTTGGCGGTGTTGTGAACCGGCTTGTGCAGGTCGGCCGGGCGCGGTGCGGACAGCGCTTCCTGCAGCCGGTTGGCTCGCGGCGGCTGCTGCTTTTCGCCGCGCCCGCTGATCTTGGGCAGCAGCAGGTACATCATCTGTTCCAGCAGTTTGGGGTCGCGCCAGAAGGTGGCGAAGGCGGCGTCGAACAGGGTTTGCTGCTCATGGCGGTCGAGCATCACGGCCGACAACGCAGCGTGCACGTCGTCGCGCCGTGACAGGCCCACGGCTTCGACGGCAGCAATCGCTTGCAGCACGCGGTCGGGGCCAATGGGCATGCCCGCAACGCGCAGCACGCGGCCGAAGTGGACGATGTTTTCCAACAGGAATGCCGGGCGCGCCAGCGCCGTGTTCACTCCCTCCCCCATGACGGGGGAGGGTTGGAGTGGGGGTGCGATCTCCGAACACTCGCAGTCTTGTTCAGACCGTCTTGGTTCAACCCTTTCACCCCCACCCCGGCCCTCCCCCTTCCAGGGAGAGGGAGCGAAGTGCGCTGCGCGATTACCAAGAGTGTCATCAATCCAGCAACGCCCGTGCCCGCAGGTCGTCCAGCAACTTCGCCGTGTCACCGTTCTGCATGCGCACGATGTCGTCCTGGTGCTTCAGCAGCACACCCAGCGTGTCCTGCACCGTGGCCGGGTCGAGTGCCATCGCGTTCAGCGCCACCAGCGCATTCGTCCAGTCGATGGTCTCGGCCACGCCGGGCGACTTGAACAGGTCGAGCGTGCGCATGCGTTGCACGAATTCGACCACCTGCTGGCTGAGGCGTTGTGACGCACCCGGTGCCTTCAGCCGCACGATCTGCAGCTCGCGTTCCACATCCGGGAAGCCGACCCAGTGGTAGAGACAGCGGCGCTTCAGCGCGTCGTGCACTTCGCGCGTGCGGTTGCTGGTGATCAGCGTGATCGGCGGCGCCACCGCGCGGATGGTGCCGAGTTCGGGCACGGTGATCTGGTTCTCGGCCAGCACTTCGAGCAGGAAGGCGTCGAAGGGTTCGTCGGCGCGGTCGAGTTCGTCGATCAACAGCACCGGCGACACGGCCTGCGACAGCGCGGCCAGCAGCGGCCGCTCGATCAGCATGTCGCGCGAATACAGGTTGGCGACGAGGCGGCTGCGGTCGGTGTCGTGCACCGCTTCGGCCAGGCGGATCTCGATCATCTGGCGCGCCACGTTCCACTCGTAGGCGGTTTGTGCCACATCCAGGCCTTCGTAGCACTGCACGCGCAGCAAGGCGGTGTTCAGGCTGCGCGCCAGCACCTTGGCCAGTTCGGTCTTGCCGACGCCAGGCTCGCCTTCGAGGAACAGCGGGCGCTGCAACTTGAGCGCAAGAAAGATGGCGGTGGCGAGCTGCCGGTCGCAGAGGTACTGCTCGGTGGCCAGCAGTGCGATCACCGCGTCGACCGAGTCGGGCAGCGCCAGTGGGACGGATGCGGTCATGGCAAGGCCTTCAGACTTCAGAGCGCTTGCCACAGCGCGCACCCACGCGGCCGCGCGGGCTCAACGCGCCAGTGCCGCCGTGACGGCGCGCTGCGTCATCACGGTGATCATCGCGGCGCGGTAGGCGGCCGAGCCGTGCATGTCGGCATTGATGTCGGTGGTGGGAACGTTAACGCCCTTGGCCGCAGCGGCGGTGAAGCTGGCAGACAGCGCGTCTTCCATCGCCTTGACGCGGAACACGCTGCCCTTGGCACCGGTCACCGCCACCCGAACACCGCCCGTGCCCTGGCTGACGAACACACCCACCAGCGCGAAGCGCGAGGCCGGCTGCTTGAACTTGATGTAGGCCGCCCGCTGCACCAGCGGAAAGCTCACCGCCGTGATCAGCTCGCCGGGCTGCAGGGCGGTTTCATACAGGCCGGTGAAGAACGCATCGGCGGCAATCGTGCGGCGGTCGGTGTGCACCGTGGCACCCAGGCCGACCAACGCCGCCGGGTAGCAGGCAGCCGGGTCGGCGTTAGCCACCGAGCCACCGAGGGTGCCCATGTTGCGCACCATCGGGTCGCCGATGCCCGCGGCCAGTTCGGCCAGCGCGGGAATCGCCTTCTGCACCTCGGCCGAGGCCGCCACCGCAGCGTGAGTTGTCATGGCACCGATGGTCACGCCGCTGGCGTCAACCTTGATGCCCTTCAGGTCGCTCATGCCGGACAGGTCGACGAGGCGCTCGCTTGATGACAGGCGCAGCTTCATGGCCTGGATCAGGCTTTGCCCGCCAGCCAGGTAACGCCCATCCCCGCCGAGCCCGCCGACTGCGGCACTGCGGCTGTCGGGCCGCTGGTAATCGAATGCATACATGGTGATTTCCTTTGCGTGCGGATGAGGTTCAGGCGATGTGATTGGCGGCGCGCCACACACGCTCGGTGGTGGCGGGCATCGCGATCTCGCGCACGCCCAGCGCGTCGGTCAGCGCATTGATGTAGGC
>JANNEI010000356.1:0-6277 GCA_031378565.1 Burkholderiales bacterium | reverse complement strand
AGCAGGGCGCTGCGCAACTCGCTGCGCAGCGGTGCGGCCCAGCGCTCCTGCTCCAGCAGGCTCAGGCTGCCGTCGGGCGCACGCACCAGCCACTGAGGTTGGTCGACCTGCGGCGGCACCGACACCGGACCGAGCGTGACGGTGAAGCCGCTGCCTGCGGCCGCCGAACGCGTCCCTGCGTCGTCGACCGGCAGCAGGCTGTGAAAGCGCACCGGCGGTGTGCTGGCGCAACCGGCCAGCCCGAAAACCAGAGAGACGGCCACCGATGCGGCCGCCGACAGCCCCATCAACGTGCGGCGAAGGGTGATGATCATGGCTTCCTCTTGTCGGGCAGCGTGGGCGGGTCGGCGGGCTTGCCGCGCAGCAACGCTTCGGGGTGCAGTTGCAGGTAGTCCGCCAGCACGCGCAGCGACTGGGCCGCGCGTTGCAGCTCGGTCAGCGTCTGCTCGACGTTGCGTTGCACCGGCGCGCTCTCGTCCAGCAGGTTGCGGTCGAGCCGCTGCACCGAGCCCTGCACCGTGCCCAACGTGCGCTGCACTTCGGTGAGCGTGCGCTGCACCTCGACCAGCGCCTTCTGCGCCTCGGGCGTCAGCTGCCCGATCGCGGCCACCGCCGCGGTCACCTGCGCCAGCGTGGTCTGCACGCCGCGAGCGATGTCATCGAACGGGACCTTGCTCAGCTTCTGCACGATGTCGGCGATCTGTGGCTGCAGCTCGCTGAGCGTGCCGGCAACCGTCGGCAGGGTGATCACGCCTTCGCTCTCCGACAGCGCGACGCGCGGCAGCTTGGGCATGAAGTCGAGCGCCACGAAAAGCTGGCCGGTCAGCAGGTTGCCGCTGCGCAACTGGGCTCGCAGGCCGCTGTCCACCAGGCGCTGCAGCACAGCCAGGTTGGCCGGTGGCTCGGGGCTGCGGCTGCTGACCGGAGTGGAGCGCACCGCGCCCAGCCGCAGCGGGAAGATGTCGGCCGTCACCTGCACCGGAAAGCGATGCCCCTTCACGTCGTGCTGGAGCGAGATGGTGCGCACGTTGCCGATCTCAATCCCGAGGAAGTCGATCGGCGCGCCCACCGCCAGGCCACGCACCGACTGGTTGAACACCATGCGCAGCGGCTGCGCCGGGCCGTCGGGCGGGGCCAGTGCGGTGCGTCGTTCATTGAACAGGAAGAACTGGTTGCCGGCCGGGGCAGGCTGCGCATTGGCCGCACCGGGTGCCGGCTCGAAGGCAACGGCACCGACAAACACCGACGCGAAGGTCTGGGTGTCGAGCGTGAGGCCGCTGGCGTTGAGCGTCAGGTCGACGCCACTCGCGTTCCAGAAGCGCGATTGCAGCGTCACCAGCTTGTCGTACGGGGCTTCGATGAACACCTTGACCGACAACTCGTCCTGGTCGGGGCTGAGGGTGTAGCCCACCACCCGGCCGACCTGCGTGCGGCGGTACAGAACGGGCGAGCCGACGTCGAGCGAGCCGAGGTCCGAGGCGCGCAGCACGAAGCTGCGTCCGGGTTCGCCGCGCAGCACGAACGGCGGCGCTTCCAGGCCGATGAACTGGGTCTTGGCTTCCGTCGAGGTGCCGGCGTCGACGCCGATGTACGAGCCGGAAAACAGCGTGCCCAGCCCGCTGATGCCGGCCAGGCCGACGCGCGGGCGCACCACCCAGAAGCCGGTGTCCTGCACCGCGATGCCAGCCGCCGAGCGGGCCAGCTGCACGGTGGCGATGACGCGTTTGCGGTCGTCGCGCAACGACACCGATTCAACCCGGCCGATGACCACTTCCTTGTAGCGCACCTCGGTCTTGCCGGGCTCCAGGCTCTCGGCGTTGCGGAACTCGATCTCGATGCGTGGGCCCACCGCCAGCAGGTTGCGAACCAGCAGCGACGCACCGATGACGAGTGCCACGATGGGCACCAGCCAGACCAGGGACAGGCGCATGCGGTTCTTGCGCCGGATGTTGGGCGTCGGTGCCTCGGGCCACCGCGGGTCCGGCTGCGAGTTGGCACCCGGTTCGAGCAGGCCGGCATCGACCGGTGGCGGCGCAGTCGGGGTTGCCTCGGGCACGGGTGCGGGAGAGGGAGGAACGGGTTCAGTCATGGTGTGTCGAGGGAGCTTCCGAATCGGGCCAGATCAATCGCGCATCGAAGCTCTGCGCCGCCAGCAGGGTCAGCACGACGACGGCTGCAAACGCCAGCAGCCCGGGCTCGGGGCGAACGCTGGCGACCGACCCGAAGCGCACCATCGCGGCCAGCAACACGACCACGTAGACGTCGAGCATCGACCAGTGGCCGACCGCTTCGATCATGCGGAACAGGCGCGCGCGTTCGAGCTGCCGCCAGCGCGGCGCCCGCGTGACGCTCCAGGCCAGCAAGGCGAGCGCGCCGATCTTGAGCAGCGGCACCGCGATGCTGGCGATGAACACGATGATCGCCAGGCCCCAGGCGTCGGAAATCCACAGTTCGGTGATGCCGCCCAACAGGGTGTGCGTGCTGCGCCTGAACCCGCCCGTGGTGCTCATCAGCGGCAGCAGGTTGGCCGGCACGTAGGCCAGCGCCGATGCAATCAGGTAAGCCCAGGTGCGTTGCAGGCTCTGCGGCTTGCGCGCATGCAGGGCGTAGCCGCAACGCGGGCACTCGTCGGTGGCGGCCGAGACGAGGCCGCAGCATTCGCAGCCAAGCAAGCCGTGCGCGGTGTGTGGGGCGTGTGGGGCGTGTGGGGCGTGTGGAGGATCAGACGCGCCGGCCGCGATCTCGATGGCCGCGATCACGGGATGTCCCGCCACAAGTGCTTCGTGCCGGCGGATTCGAGCGCCGCCAACAGCAGGGCCAGCAAGGCCAGTGAATACAGCGCCGGCCCCGGCACGGCCTGCGCCAGGTCGGCGAGACGAACGATCGACACCACGGCGGCCACCGTCAACACCTCGACCATGTTCCAGCGCGACACCTGGTGCAGCCAGCGCATGCAGGTGCGAAAGCCGGGCGGCACCCGGCCGGCGGCCAGCGGCACCAGCAGGTAAAGCCGCAGCGCGATGAACAGCGCCGGTGCCACCATGGCGGTGAAGGCGGAAAGCAGCGCCACCAGGTGTTCGCCTTCGTTCCACGTGGCCGCGATCGCCATCGGGAAGGTGGCCGTCTGCACCGGCCCGCGCAGCCGAATTGCGGCCACGTCGGTCAGGTGAGCGGCGAGGAAGACGAACAAGGCGGCCAGCGTCAACGCCAGCAGCGACTCGACGCCCAGCCGATGACCGCGCCCGAGCACCGCTTCGCACTGGGTGCAGCGCGCCACGGCGCGAGAACTCAGCGCCGGCCATCGGTGCAGCTTGCCGCAGCGCTCGCAGATCACCAGCGTCTGTTTCGCGCTGTGCATGCTGAACTTCCTCGGGTCGGGCGCTGTGACGCGGTGTGGATGACTGCCCTGTGCACCAACTCGAATGGCGGCAGGGCCCGTGTGGCAATGCTAAGCGACGCGGCGGGCGGTGTCGAAGTGGCTCGTGAACTCTGCGCAGGCACCGGCCACCACGCGGCTGACTGTGGGCGCACTCCTACAGCGCAATCGGCGGCCTCCGACCGCCACGCTGGCCCCGCGCCGATAACGCCGTCCCGGCAGGCTGCCTATGGTCTTAGCGCGGAACCCCGCGCAAAAAGGAACACCCATGACACGCCCTGCCCGACTCGGAGCCATCACATTCACGCTCATGCTGGGGCTGGGTGCGCTCAGCGCCTGCGAGCCGAAAGGCCCGCCGACACCCACGGTGCTGTCGAGCAGCGGCACGGCCAGCGGCGGTGCCGTGCCGCTGGGGTCGGCGGCTGCGTCCGATCCGTCGCTTCCGCCGGCCAGCGTGGTCGAGGCGAAGCCGGCGGCACCCACCGCACGCGACGACGCCAGCACACGCCCGCGCGGTGACCTGAGCAAGGCAGACGAGTCGAATGCGATGCCCAAGGCCGGCCAGGCCAACAACCATTCGAGCCCGTCGCTGGAGAGCCCCAAGGCTGCGGTGAAGAATTGAAATCCGCAGCAAGCGCAGCTTGCGGCCATGCCACGCGCCCTTGTCCTACAGCCGCTAGCGCCGCACTCCGATGGCGGCCAAGGTGCCCCTTTCATAAAGTTGATTCATTGAAAACACGCAAGCCTTCGCTCACGCGTCGGGCTCGCCACACCAGGAGAGCGGCATGCTGAAGTGGGCAGTGATATTCGCGGTGGTGGCGGCGGTGGCAGGCCTGCTCGGGTTCACCGGCGTGGCCACAGGCGCAGCAGGCATTGCAAAGATCCTCTTCATTGTTTTCCTGGTGCTGTTCATTGCGGTGGTCGCACTCGCATTGCTCGGGATCGGTGCCATCAAGAAGAACTGACGCGGAAAAACTCCGCCCCAACCCGCAACCTGAAGGTATCTCATGGCTTCCAAGAATCCACCCAGCAACGTGACCGCACTGGCACCGACCACCCCGCAACGACTGCAGCTCGACGAAGGGGCGATCGACGCCGCGAAGCGCAGCCTGGACGACGGCGCGGTCACACCCAGCTACGGTCCGTGGCGTGAAGACGTGGTGAAGCTGCTGAACGACGCGCTGGCGACCGAACTGGTGTGTGTGCTGCGCTACCGCCGCCACCACTTCACCGCCGACGGCCTGTCGTCACCGAAGATCGTCGAAGAGTTCATGGTGCACGCGGTGGAAGAGCAGGCCCACGCCGACCTGCTGGCCGAACGGATCGTTCAACTGGGCGGAGAGCCTGACTTTTCGCCGGACAGCCTGAGCAAGCGAAGCCACGCGCAATACGACGATTCGTCGGACCTGATGGCGATGATCAAGGCAAACCTGATCGCCGAACGGGTGGCCATCGAGAGCTACCGCCAGATGATCGTGTTGATTGGCGACAAGGATTCCACCACCCGCCGAATGCTCGAGCACATCCTGAGCGAAGAAGAAGAACACGCCGACGAACTGAAGGACTGGATGGCCAAGTAGCCACCGCCTGACACATCGATTTTCAGCCCCGTGGGTGGTGGGGCATCAACACCACCCGGCTTGTAGAACTGATTTCAACCCACTGGAGATTCACCATGATCCTGCGTACCACTCTTGCTTCCATCGTCACTGCTGTCGCGTTGCTCACCATCACCGGTTGTGCCGTCACGCGCGGCCAGGAAACCGTCGGCGCTTACGTTGACGACGCCGCGATCACCACCGCCGTGAAGGCGCGCTTCATCGACAACAACGATGTCGACGCAGCGTCGATCAAGGTCGAGACGCTGAACGGAACCGTGATGCTGTCCGGCTTTGCTAAGAACGCTCTTGAGAAGAGCACTGCCGAGAGCATTGCCCGGCGCGTCAACGGCGTGAAGTCGGTCAAGAACGAGATTGCTGTTCGCAGCTGATCGACTTTTGTTTTCAATCCAATCACCAAGGAGCAACACATGAACTGGGACAAGATCGAAGGCAACTGGAAGCAGTTGACGGGCAAGGCCAAGGAGCAATGGGGCAAGCTGACCGATGACGACATGGATGTCGTGGCCGGACGGCGCGACCAACTCGCCGGCAAGATCCAGGAGCGCTACGGCGTCGCCAAGGATGAAGCCGAAAAACAGGTGAGCGAGTGGGAGCGCAAGGCGACCGATTCGTGGTTCACCAAGGACAAGGATCGCGTCTGATCGAGCCCTGATACCCGTTCGAACTTGACAACGCCCCGGAGATCGTTCGCGATTTCCGGGGCGCTGTGCTGTGTGGGCTGACCTCGCGCTGCACGATGAAAAAGGCCCGCTGTTGCGGGCCTATTCATTCAGTGGTCTGAGCGCGTTCAGCTCATCGGCTGAAGCCGCCCTGGCGCGGGCGCTGCGACTTGAAACCACCCTTGCCAGGTGCACCTGCCGGGCCGCTGCGCGGACCCTTGTGGGCACCGGCCGGAGCGTGCGCCGGGCGATGTGCGGGTGCACGATCGAACGGGCCTGTTGCGGCTGCGGTGCGCGGCGTGAAGGCCTCGTCGTGACGCGGCACATAGCCGCCGTCCTGGCGCGGCGCGGTTCGCTGCTCGTCGCGACGCGCTGCGAAAGGATCATCACGGCGCGGCGCAAACCCGTCATCTCGCCGCGGCGCGAAGGGCTTGTCGAACCGCTTGCCCGGTCCACCGGCCTTGTTGAACGGCTTGCCCGCGAAACGGCCTTCCGGACGCGGCGCGAACATCTTCGGCTCCGGCGTCTTCGGCTCCAGGCCCACGATGGTGGCGACCGGAATGTTCTGCGTGGTGAACTGCTGGATGCGGCGGATCATGCCGGTGTCCATGCGCTCGCCG
>JANNEI010000258.1:0-2249 GCA_031378565.1 Burkholderiales bacterium | reverse complement strand
TACTGGTACACCAACTTCTATTTCCACTCGGCGCTGATGAACGCCTTCGGCGGCGCGGTGTTCGACAAGGACGGCAAGCTGGTCGTCAACAGCCCTGCCAACGTGGCCTCGCTGAACCAGATGATGACCTGGTACAAGCAGGACGGCATCATGCCGACCGAGCCCTCTGAAGCGCTGATCGCCTCGATGTTCAACGAGGGCAAGGTGGCGATGGTCATCAACGGCCCCTGGTTCGTCGGCGA
The DNA here is from genome assembly GCA_031378565.1 of Burkholderiales bacterium. GTDB lineage: Bacteria > Pseudomonadota > Gammaproteobacteria > Burkholderiales > Burkholderiaceae_C > JANYJJ01. The sequence goes on along the minus strand of JANNEI010000258.1, from coordinate 2,007 downwards.
CATCGACAAGAAGATCAACTACGGCCTGGCCGTGCTGCCGGTGGTCGACGCGGCGAAGAAGCCGATGCGCCCGTGGGTCACCATCGAAGGGGCCTACGTCGCGGCCAGCTCCGGCAAGAAGGAAGCCGCCTACGAACTGGCCAAGTACCTAACCTCGGAAGAAGCCGGCCTGGTGCTGGCCCTCGAAGGGCGTCAGCTGCACACCAACAAGAACGTCTACAACGACAAGCGCGTCAGCGGCGACCCGATCCTGAAGGGCTTCCGCGACCAGCTCGACAACTCCGAGGCCATGCCCAATCGGCCCGAGATGACGATGATCTGGTCGCCCGCCACCACCGCGATGAACAAGATCGTGAAGGGCAACGCGACGGTCGATGCGGCGCTGAAAGAAGCAGCCGGCACGATGACCGACAGCATCGCTGCGCTGCGCAAGTCGAAGTGACCTTCGACCCCCCTTTCGAGCCCAGCGAAAGCCCTTGATGAGCAGCTCAGTGACATGGCTGAAGCGCCGCGCCCTCTGGGGCCTGGGCGTGGCCATGGCCGTCGTGCTGGGGTTGACGGGCTGGCTGCACGGCAGCGTCAGCGGCGATCTCGCGTTGCAGCAGAAGCAGCGCGAGGCGGTGCTGGTGGCCAACGCCATCGGCGCGTCGCTGGCTGGCGCGAACGAAGAGGTGGCGGCCGAGCGCATCAAGCGCTGGAAGGCAGAGCTGCCGTCGCTCGAATCGGCGCTGGTGGTGGCGGGCCGTCAACTGGTGGCGTCGACACGCACTGAGGACGCCGCACCGCGCGGCCTGAAGCGCGAAGAGAAGGCGCTGTTCGACCTGGCCACCGCATTGCGCTCGGCCGGCGAGACCAACGTCAGCGAAGGTGCCGTGCGCAAGAAGACAGTGCAGGTCGACGACAAGGAGGTCGGCATCGTCGGTGTGACGGTTCCCTATGTGGTGGACGGCAAGTTCGAAGGCATCGTGCAGGCGCGAATTCGCGACGCTGGCACGGTGGCGGTTGCGCCCGGTGGGGCCTGGGGCCTCGCGCTGGGCGTGCTGACGGCAGCGCTGGTGATCGGCTTCTTCCTGCGTGTGCAGCCGCAGCGCCGCTTCGACATCGCACGCGGAGTCGCGGTACTGGCGCTGCTGGTGCTGGCGGTGGGCTTTCAGCAGCAGCGCCTGGGCGAGATGAGCCGGGCCACCGCTGCCGCCGACCTGGCGATCTCGAAGGTGCAGGCCGGCGCTGCTGCGGCCTACCGCCGCGCGGGTGCCCCCGCGCAGATCGCGGGCGCTGGCAAGGCCAGCGCGTGGGACACCGATGCCTATGGCCGCCCGCTGAACCTCATCTCGGCCGACGGCTCGGTGCTGCCGCGCTCCGATGCAGCGCAAAAAGACTCGCACACCCGCTTCCTGGACCGCAGCTTCTGGGGCATCAACCTGGTCGGCCTGGTGCTGTTGCTGTTTTTCTTGCAGGGCTTCGCCGAACGCACCGCCAACGCACTGCGCGACCACGCCGACGCGTATGCCTACGTGATGCCGGCCATGATCGGCATGCTGGTGCTGGTGTTCTTCCCGTTCTTCTATGGCATCGGGCTGGCGTTCACCGACACCACGCTGTTCAACGAGTCCACGCCGTTCCGTGAGCGCTGGATCGGCCTGGACAACTTCATCGCCATCCTGGGTGACTTCAACATCGTCACCAAGAGCGCCGAAGGCACCGTCTTCAACTACCAGAACTTCTACTGGACCTTGATGATGACGGTTATCTGGACCGTCACCAACGTGGTGGTCGGCGTCACGGTCGGCTTCATTCTGGCGATGGCACTGAACACCGAAGGGCTCAAGGGCAAGTGGCTGTACCGCATCCTGCTGATCCTGCCGTGGGCGATTCCGAACTACATCACAGCGCTGGTCTGGCGCGGCATGTTCCACCCGCAGTTCGGCGTCATCAACCAGTTCCTGCAGATGTTCGGCATGCAACCGGTGGCGTGGTTCGACGGCGTCGTCAGCTCCTTCATGACCG
>JANNEI010000340.1:0-5198 GCA_031378565.1 Burkholderiales bacterium | reverse complement strand
GTTGCGGACCATGAACTCCTTGAGGATGTCGTTCTGGATGGTCCCGCTCAACCGGTCTTGCGACACGCCCTGCTCTTCGGCCGCCACCACGTAGCCGGCCAGCACCGGCAGCACCGCGCCGTTCATCGTCATCGACACGCTCACGCTGTCGAGCGGTATCCCGTTGAACAGGATCTTCATGTCCTCCACGCTGTCGATGGCCACGCCCGCCTTGCCCACGTCGCCAGTCACGCGCGGGTGATCGCTGTCGTAGCCGCGGTGGGTGGCCAGGTCGAAGGCCACGCTGACACCCTGCGCGCCGGCGGCCAGCGCCTTGCGATAAAAGTCGTTCGACGCCTCGGCGGTGCTGAAGCCGGCGTACTGGCGGATCGTCCACGGCCGCACCGCGTACATGGTGGCCTGCGGGCCGCGCACGTACGGCGCAAAGCCGGGCAGCGTGTCGGTGTGCTGCAAACCCTTCAAGTCCGCTGCGGTGTACAGAGGCTTGACCGTGATGCCCTCGGGCGTCAGCCAGTTCAGTGCGTCCACCTGTCCGCCGGGCGAGGATTTGGCAGCCGCCTGTCGCCAGGCGTCGAGCGACCCCGAATCATGAAACGCATCGGATTGAGGTGGCTTGCTGTCGGACATCAGTGAACCCCTGACTGGCATAATTCAAAATTGAATTATAAACTCGGTTTGCCCTGCTCTCTTTCTCTCTGCTCTCTCTTTCTCTCTCTTTGCTCAGTTCTTGTTGACTGCGTCTGCCTTGCTTCATCCGACCCACCCGCGCCTGACGGCGCTCACAAAGTATTCATGCCCGCCCAACTCACTGAACGCAATGCGTCCCCAGTCTCGTCGCCAGCGAAGCGCGATGGCACTGCCGGACTCACCTTGGCGCGCAGCGCGCTGTACGTGCAGGTGGCCGAGCGACTGCGTGGCCGCATCATGGACCACACGCTGGCACCCGGCAGCTGGATCGACGAGCAGGCGCTGACCGCTGAATTGGGAATCAGCCGCACGCCCTTGCGTGAAGCGCTCAAGGTGCTGGCGGCCGAGGGTCTGGTGACGATGAAGCTGCGCCGTGGTGCCTACGTCACCGAGGTGTCCGCGCGCGACCTGTCCGAGGTGTTCCACCTGCTGTCGCTGCTGGAATGCGACGCGGTCGCGGTGGTCGCCAGCGCGGCCACCGACGCGCAACTGGCCGAACTGGCCGCGATGCACAAGCAGTTGGAGGCCAGCGTGGCTGACCACGACACGTTTTTCGCTGCCAACGAGCGCTTTCACATGCGCCTGCTGGAGATCGCCGACAACCGCTGGCGCAACCAGATGGTCGCCGACCTGCGCAAGGTCATGAAGCTGAACCGCCACAACTCGCTGTTCAAGCAGGGCCGGCTGCAGGCATCGCTGAGGGAACATCGCAGGATCATGGCGGCGCTGAAGGCGCGCAATGCGCCGCTGGCCCAGCAACTGATGCAGCAACACATGGCGCACGGCAAGGAAGCCGCTGCCCGCCCCTGACGACGGCCGGGAATCCGCTGCGACAATCGCGGCCATGATCCCGTCCGCAGCACCCCGCCCAGTCCTGAGCCTGATCGCCATAGTGGCGCGCAACGGCGGCATCGGCCGCGCCAACGCGCTGCTGTGGCACCTCAGCGAAGACCTGCGTCATTTCAAGCGCACCACGCTCGGCTGCCCGATCATCATGGGCCGCAAGACCTGGGACTCGATCGGCCGGCCGCTGCCGGGCCGCCGCAACATTGTCGTCACGCGCAATGCCGATTGGGCAGCCAGCGGTGCCGAGGCCGCCGGCGACCTGGCGCAGGCCTTGATGCTCGTGAAAGACGCAGCCAAGGTGTTCGTCATCGGTGGCGCGCAGGTCTACGCGGCAGCCATGCCGTTGGCCGACGAACTGGTGCTGACCGAAGTCGACGCCGATGTGCAGGCCGACATATTCTTCCCCGCTTGGGATCGCGCCGCGTTCACCGAACAATCGCGCCAGACCCACACTGACCCGCAGGGGCTGAGCTTCAGCTTCGCCACCTACCGACGCAATCCGCAACAAAACCCGAGAATCTGACATGTCCGCAGACGGCTTTCACGTGCACGGCCCGCACGACCACGAACTCGAACACGCCGCCCAGCACGAACCCAAGGGCATGGCAGGCCAGCTGGCGGTGATCACCGCCATCCTGGCCACGGTCGGCGCGATGTTTTCGTACATGGGTGGTGCCACCCAGGCGGACGCCGGCCTGTTCAAGAACGACGCCGCGATCAAGAAGACCGAGGCGTCCAACCAATGGAACTACTACCAATCCAAGAGCAGCAAGCAGAACCTGTCCGAGCTGGCGCAGGAACTGGCACCGGACACCCGCAAGACCTTCTATCAAGACGAGGTCAAGCGCTACAAGACCGAGAAGGCCGAGATCAAGCTGGCGGCTGAAAAGCTGGAAACCGAGTCGAAGTCCTTCGACGACCGGAGTGCCGAGAAGATGCACCAGCACCATCGCTGGGCCCAGGCCACCACCGCATTGCAGATCGCCATCGCGATGGCCGCCATCGCCCTGCTGACCCGGCGCAAGTGGCTGGAGTACGCGGTGTTCGCGATGAGCACGGTGGGCGTGGTGCTGGGCGCACTGGCGTACCTGCACGTCTGACGCGATGAAGGCACCCCAACGGCTGCAATCGCTGATCGACGAAGGCCTGATCGACTCGGTGGTGCGCCAGCTGATGAGCGGCAAGGAGGCGATGGTCTACGTGGTGCGCTGCGGCGGCGACACGCGCTGCGCCAAGGTCTACAAAGAGGCCACGCAGCGCAGCTTTCGGCAGGCGGTGGACTACACCGAAAACCGCAAGGTCAAGAACACGCGCCAGGCCCGCGCCATGGCCAAGGGCACCCGCTTCGGCCGCGAGGCGCAAGAGGCCGCGTGGCAAAGCGCCGAGGTCGATGCGCTGTACCGACTGGCGGCTGCCGGCGTGCGCGTGCCCAAGCCGCACAACTTCTTCGAGGGCGTGCTGTTGATGGAGCTGGTGACCGACGCCGACGGCGCTGCGGCCCCGCGCCTGAACGATGTTCACTTCACGCCCGAGCAGGCGCGAACCCACCATGCGAGCCTGCTGGTCGAGGTGGTGCGCATGTTGTGCGCCGGCGTGGTTCACGGCGACCTGTCGGAGTTCAACATCCTGCTCAGCGCGAGCGGGCCGGTGATCATCGACCTGCCCCAGGCGGTGGACGCCGCCGGCAACAACCACGCCAAGCGCATGCTCTTGCGCGACGTGGCCAACCTGAGCGGCTTCTTCGGCCGCTTTGCACCCGAGTTGCTGCACACCGACTTCGGGCCTGAAATCTGGGCCTTGTACGAACGCGGCGTGCTGACGCCCGACGTGGCGCTGACCGGTCACTTCGAACGCAAGGCCGGGCCGGCGGATGTGGGCAGTGTGATGCGCGAGATCGACGATGCCCGCGCCGAGGAAGCAGCGCGCCGCCTGCGCATGCAGTCCAACGCCTGAAGGAGCGACATGAAAATTGCGACGTGGAATGTCAACTCGCTCGCCGTGCGGTTGCCGCAGGTGCTGGACTGGTTGAACCAGCACCAACCCGACGCGATCTGCCTGCAGGAAACCAAGCTCACCGACGACAAGTTTCCGCATGCGGATCTGGCTGCCATCGGCTACCGGTCTGAGTGGTTCGGCCAGAAGACCTACAACGGCGTGGCGCTGCTGACGCGAGTGGGTTCGGGTTTTGCTGCCACCGAGGTGGTGAAGAACATCCCCGGTTTCGCCGACCCGCAAGCCCGCGTGATCAGCGCCACCGTGTCAGGCATCCGCCTGATCGGCGCGTACATCCCGAACGGCCAGGCACCCGCCACCGAGAAGTTCGACTACAAGATGCGCTGGCTGGCGGCGCTGCGCGAGTGGCTGGCGACCGAGCTGGCGCAGCACCCGAGACTGGTGCTGGTGGGCGACTACAACATCGCCCCCGAAGACCGCGACGTGCACGACCCGGTCGCCTGGGCCGGGCAGATTCTTTGCACGCCAGAAGAACGCGCGCATTTTCGCGGCCTGATCGACATCGGCCTTCACGACGCGTTTCGACTCTTCGATCAACCCCCAAAAAGCTGGAGCTGGTGGGACTACCGGATGCTCGCGTTCCGCAAGAACCAGGGTCTGCGCATCGACCACATCCTGGTCAGCGAAGCACTGCGCGGCAGCGTCGCCTCATGCGTGATCGACAAGCTGCCGCGCAAGAACGAACGGCCCAGCGACCACGCGCCGGTGATGGTGGAGTTGGGCTGAGGCTGCAGAAGATCGTGTGGGTCTGACGAAGCCCGAGCGACTCAATCTTCCAGACCCAGTTCCTGAATCTTGCGTGTGATGGTGTTGCGGCCGATGCCGAGCTTTTGAGCGGCTTCGATGCGCCTCCCGCGGGTGATGTCGAGCGCGGTGTGAATCAGTTGCGCCTCGAACTTGCGGGTCAGCGTGTCCCACACCTCCGGCACGCCCGATTGCAGCAGGTCGCGCGCTTCGCGTTCCAGGCTGCCCAACCAATCGGAAGCAGCGACAGCCACTGTGCCAGCCGCAACCGGCGAATGATCGACAGGCGCGGCCGGCGAAGCGTGCAGGGCTGCAACGCCGGGTGAAACATTGCTCGACGAAGCGCTGAACTCGGCCACGGCGGCCGAGGCTTCAGGCAGCACCGCTGCCGCCCTGGGCACCACCACGCTCGCCTGCAATTCAGGCGGCAGGTCCTTCGGCTCCACCAACTGGGCCGGTGCCATCACGGTCAGCCAGTGGCAGATGTTTTCGAGCTGGCGCACGTTGCCCGGAAAGTCGAAATTCATCAGCCGGGTCAGCGCGGCGTCGGTGATTCGCTTGGCTTCGACGCCCAGGTCCTTGGCGCTCTTTTGCAGGAACAACCGGGTCAGCGCCGGCACGTCTTCGCGCCGCTCGCGCAGGGCCGGCAGACGCAGGCGGATCACGTTCAGGCGGTGGAACAGGTCTTCGCGGAAAGCGCCCTGCTTGACGCGGTCTTCCAGGTTCTGATGCGTCGCGGCGATCACGCGCACGTTGCTGCGCATCGGGTTGTGGCCGCCCACCCGGTAGAACTGGCCGTCGCTCAGCACCCGCAGCAAACGGGTCTGCAGGTCGAACGGCATGTCGCCGATCTCGTCGAGAAACAGCGTGCCGCCATCGGCCTGTTCGAAGCGCCCGCGGCGGGTGGT
>JANNEI010000315.1:0-2173 GCA_031378565.1 Burkholderiales bacterium | reverse complement strand
GGTGCATGACGGCGACATTGCCGTCACCGACGGCCGCGTCGCCAAGGTGGCACCGGGCATCGATGTCACGCGTGCGAAAGCGGTGTACGACGGCCGCAGCCGGCTCGCCTTTCCCGGCGTGGTGGACGCCCACATGCACAGCGGCATCTACTCGCCGCTGGCCGAAGACGCGGTGAGCGAAAGCAAGGCCGCGGCGATGGGCGGCGTGACGTCGAGCTTGAACTATTTCCGCACCGGCCAGTACTACCTGAACCAGGGCGGGCCGTACAAGAAGTTCTTCCCCGAGGTGCTGAAAATATCGAAAGACCGCTTCCACGTCGACTACGGTTTTCACCTGGCGCCGATGAACGGCCAGCACATAGCCGAGATCCCGATGCTGATCGAAAAGCACGGCGTGGCCAGCTTCAAGATCTTCATGTTCTACGGCTCGCACGGCCTGCACGGTGCCAGCAACACGCAGCGCGATTTCCTGATGATCGGCGAGGACGAGCGCTACGACTACGCGCACTTCGAGTTCGTGATGCGCGGCGTCCAGGCCGCGCGCGAGAAGATGCCCGAGCGCGCAAAACAGATCTCGCTGTCGCTGCACTGCGAGACGGCCGAGGTGATGACGGCCTACACGAAGATCGTCGAGAAGGACAAGTCGCTGCACGGCCTGGCCGCGTACCACGCGTCGCGCCCGCCGCACTCGGAAGGGCTGGCGGTGTTCATCGCCAGCTACCTCGCCAACGAGACCGCGCTGCCCAACATCAACCTGCTGCACCTCAGCTCGCGCAAGGCGGTGCAGGCCGCGCTGACGATGGCCGAGGTGTTTCCGCACATCGACTTCAAGCGCGAGGTGACCATCGGCCACCTGATGCTGGACATCACCTCCCAAGCCGCCGAACTGGCCAAGGTGAACCCGCCGATCCGCCCGCGCGAGGACGTGGAGTTTCTGTGGGAGGCGCTGCTCGCCGGCAAACTGGACTGGGTGGCCAGCGACCACGCCTGTTGCCGCCACGAAATGAAAATACCGAAGCGCTACTTCGGCAACATCTGGATGGCCAAGAGCGGTTTCGGCGGCACCGAATACCTGCTGCCCGCGCTCGTCACCGAAGGCACGCGGCGCGGCATGGGCTACAACCACATGGCCCGCGTGACCAGCTGGAACCCGGCGCAGCGCTACGGGCTGAATCGCAAGGGCGACATCGCCGAGGGCTTCGACGCCGACATCGCGCTGGTGGATCCAATGCACACCTGGACCATCCGCGCAAAAGACTCGCCGTCGACACAGGGCTACACGCCGTTTGAAGGCCTGGAGATGTCGGCGCGGGTGGATGCCACCTTCCTGCGCGGCATGAAGATCTTCGAAGACGGCCAGGTCATCGGCAAGCCGCGCGGCAAGTACCTGCATCGACCGACGGCGTGAGTCCTTCCGTCGTTCGCGCCAACGCAATGCCGGCTGGCACGCCCGAAGTACCGGTGGCCATCGTCGGTGCCGGCGCGTGTGGCCTGACGGCCGCGCTGATGCTGCGCGATGCCGGCATCGACTGCGTGCTGCTGGAGCGCGACGCGTTCGCGCAAGGGTCGACCGCGCTGTCGTCGGGCTTCATCCCGGCCGCGGGCACGGCGGTGCAACGCGCGGCTGGTGTGACGGACGACAGCACCGCGCGCTTCGCGCACGACATCCAGACCAAGGCGCACGGCACGGCGGCGGTGCCCTTGGTGGCCGCCTACACCGAGGCCATCGCCGCGGCGATGGACGCTCTGCAAACGCGCCACGGTCTGCGCTTCGAGTTGCTCGCCGGCTTTCTGTACCCCGGCCACCGCCTGCGCCGCATGCACGCCCTGCCGCAGCGCACCGGCGCGGCGCTGGTGGCCGCGCTGGACGCGGCCGCCGCGCGGGCGGGCGCGCTGCTGGTTTGCAACGCGCTGGTGCGCGAGCTGTGGCGCGACGAAGCAGACCGCGTCATCGGCGTCGGCTACATGCGTCCCGATGGCAGTACCGAACACCTGAATTGCAGCGTGCTGCTGCTGGCCTGCAACGGCTTCGGCGGCAACGCCGCGATGGTGCGCGAGTGGCTGCCCGAGATGCGCGACGCGGTGTTCGCCGGCCACGCCGGCAACGACGGCAGCGCGCTGGACTGGGGCTGCGCGTTGGGTGCCGCGCTGGCCGACCTGGGTGGCTGCCAGG
>JANNEI010000300.1:0-1760 GCA_031378565.1 Burkholderiales bacterium | reverse complement strand
CGGCCCCACAGCGTGCGCGGCTGGTGGCCGGCACCTGCCACGTCAGCGTCGCTCTCGTCAGAGCTGTCGCGCGCGACGTACTGAACCGGCAACAGCAGATCGCCGTCCTTGCGCTCCTGCGCTGCCGGCAGGTGTTCCAGCAATTGCAGCAGCGACGGCCCGCCGTACCAGTCGGCCACCAGCGGCACGGTGACGTTGTCGCCGCGCAGCGCGGACACCGGCACGATGCCAGCCACCTCGATTCCGGCCTGCGCGGCAAAGGCCAGCAGCGCCGTCTGTGTGGCGGTGAAAGCCGCGCCGGGGTCATCGACCGCGTCGATCTTGTTCACCGCGAACACGATGTTCGGCACCCGCAGCAACTGGGCCAGCAGGGCGTGGCGGCGGGTCTGCGCCAGCAGCGGCATCGGCTGCGCCAGCAGGTCGAGCTTGGTGATGTCGACCAGCACCACGGCGGCGTCGCTGCCCGCCGCAGCGGTCACCATGTTGCGCGTGTACTGCTCATGACCGGGGGCGTCGGCAATGATGAACTTGCGCTGCTTGGTGGCGAAGTAGCGGTAGGCCACGTCGATGGTGATGCCTTGTTCGCGCTCGGCTTCCAGGCCGTCGGTCAGCAGCGACAGGTCGATGGCTTCACCGGCCGCTTTCTTTTCCAGCGCGTCGAGCTGGTCGGCCAGGATGGCGCGGCTGTCATACAGCAGGCGACCGATCAGCGTGCTCTTGCCGTCGTCGACGCTGCCGGCAGTCAGGAAGCGCAGCGCGCGATGGTCGGTGGATGCCACCTGTGTGTGCAAGACATTCGACATCAGAAATAGCCTTCCTTCTTGCGCCGTTCCATCGACGCCTCCGACGTGCGGTCGTCCATGCGGGTGGCACCGCGTTCGCTCACCGTCACCTGCAAGGTCTCGGCGACGATTTCGGTTGCGTTCGCAGCCGCACTTTCGACCGGGCAGGTGCAGGTCATGTCGCCGACGGTGCGAAAACGCACCTCCACGGTTTCCACCGTTTCACCGGCTTCCAGCGGCGTCACCTCGGTCAGCGGCACCAGCAACCCCTTGCGCCGAATCACCTGCCGGTCGTGCGCGAAATACAGGCTGGGCAGGGGGATGTTTTCGCGCGCCAGGTACAGCCACACGTCCAGCTCGGTCCAGTTGCTGATCGGGAATGCGCGCATGTGCTCACCGGGGCGAATGCGCGTGTTGAACAGCGTCCACAGCTCGGGCCGCTGCTCTTTCGGTTGCCACTGGCCGAAGCTGTCGCGGTGCGAAAAGATGCGCTCTTTCGCGCGTGCCTTTTCTTCGTCGCGCCGCGCACCGCCCATCAGCACATCGAAGCGGTGTTCTTCGATCGCTTCCAGCAACGCCACGGTCTGATGTCCGTTGCGCGACTCCAGCGGGTGGCTCAGGCGCACCGTGCCGCGCTTTATCGAGTCTTCGAGGTGGCCCACCACCAGGCGCTCGCCCATCTCGGCCACGCGGCGGTCGCGGAAGGCGATCACTTCGGGAAAGTTGTGGCCGGTGTCCACGTGCAGCAGCGGGAACGGCAGTCGGCCCTTGAAAAAACCATCGGCCCCCTTGTTCTTGAACGCCTTCTCGGCCAGCCGCAGCACGACGCAAGAATCCTTGCCACCCGAGAACAGCAGGGCAGGGCGCTCGAACGCCGCCACGGTTTCGCGCAGGATGAAGATGGCTTCTTCTTCCAGCCAGTCGAGGTGGGTGTGGTCGAGGTCGGGCAGCATTTGCTCGACCGTCAAACGGGCGTTC
>JANNEI010000288.1:0-2265 GCA_031378565.1 Burkholderiales bacterium | reverse complement strand
TGACCCCGATGTTGAACAAAGACTTCAAAGAGTTTGTCGGGTTACTCAACTCCACCGGCGTTGAGTACCTGCTGGTCGGTGGCTATGCGCTGGCCGCGCACGGGCGACCGCGGTACACCGGCGATCTCGACATCTGGGTCGGGCACACGCGCCGCATGGCGGATCTGTTCGGCGCGGACCTGAACTCCGCCTTGCCAGCGCTGAACACGAGTTTCCTCGAAGGCAATCCGCTCCTATCGTTGATGCGAATGCTCTTGGCTGCGCAGTTCGCCAGGGAGTTTGTCATTGCATATTAAACGCACTGAGTTCAATATGCGAGGATGTTTAATCGTATTGCCGCCCGGAGAATCCGTGATCGCCTGAGTGCCAGCCCGGCCGTAGCGATTCTTGGCCCGCGTCAGGTCGGCAAGACCACGCTGGCCCGCGCGATTGCGAAGGAGCACCCGAATGCGCTGTACCTCGACCTTGAGAGCGCGGCAGACCGCGCTAGGCTCGAACAACCGGCTGCCTTCTTCCGCGCCAATCGGCATCGGCTGATGGTGCTGGACGAGATTCAGAACCTCCCCGAGATCTTCAGCGAAATGCGCGGTGAGATCGACGACGACCGCCGCAACGCTCGCTTCCTGGTGCTGGGATCGGCCTCGTTCAAGCTGCTGCGGCAGTCTCAATCCTTGGCGGGACGGCTATCCCTGGTGGACATGGCGCCGCTGCTGCTGCCCGAGGTGGTCAGCGTGTTCGACGACATGCAGGCGCTGTGGTTGCGCGGCGGCTTTCCGGGCAGCTTCACGGCCATCGACGAACGCACCAGTTGGGCCTGGCGTGAGGACTTCGTTCGCCACTTCCTGAACACCGATCTGCCCAGCCTGGGCATTGCGGTCGATCCTGAATTGATGCGGCGCTTCTGGCGCATGGTGGCGCATCTGCATGGTCAGCTCTTCAACGCCTCGGCGATAGCCAACTCACTGGGGCTGTCGGCGCCCACCGTGACCCGGTACCTGGATCACCTGTGCAACAGCCTGATGCTCAGGCGCCTGGAGCCGTATCACGTCAACCTCGGCAAGCGGCTCGTCAAGTCGCCCAAGGTCTACGTCCGCGACAGCGGCCTGCTGCATCACCTGCTGGGCATTCGCGAAGTGAACGACCTGCTCGGCCACCCGAGCACCGGCGCGTCGTGGGAGGGCTTCGTGGTCGAACAAATCTGCAGCCAGCTCGACGCCAGCAGTCAGGTGTCGTTTTACCGAACCGCCGCCGGCGCGGAGCTGGACATGGTGATCGAAACGGGCCGCAAGAAGATCGGCGTCGAGATCAAGTTCTCGACCACACCCAAGGTCACCAAGGGGTTCTGGCAGGCGTGTGAGGATGTGGGTGTGGACCACGCCTACGTCGTGGCACCGGTGCGTGAGGGTTGGCCGCTGGCCCCCAACGTCGATGTGGCCTCGCCGCTGGCTTTGCCCTTGCCGTGAAGCTGGGCTCAAGGCGCGGACGGCGCTGCACCCACCGGTCCGATCCGTCTGCGCAGCCGTCTCACGCGAGGCCCAAAATCTGATTCAGAACCCCACACGCTTCGACGAAGAGCGCGTCGTCCAGGTGCTTCATCGGGTGTGGTTTCGCGCGTCGCGCGCGCCACTCGAACGACTTGGGTTGATGGCACAGCACGTAGCTGTTCTTGACGGCATTTTGTCCTTTCACCGACCCCGCGTTGACGGCGAACGGATCGCTGAGGGTGCAGGCGGCCGGTGCCCAGCCGAAGGTCACCATGCTTCGTTGCCGATCGGTACCGTGACCATCGCTTCTTCACCGTGAACGGCAGGGTCGAACAAGGCCAGGCGGTCTTGCAGCGAACGAGGCTTGTCGTCCTGCGGCGTGATGATGACGCAGCCGTCTTCGACCGTCAGCTTGACGCGCTGGTTGGCGCGCAGCTTCGCCGCCCGGGCGACTGCCGTCGGAATGCGAACACCGAGGTTGTTGCCCCAAAGTTTGATGTCGAGCACGGCTTCGGACATGGCACACCTACTTTTGTTTGAACGTGTATGGGCGTTAGCACAGCAATGCGACGGACCTGCAGTCGCTACCTCAAGGTGCGGTGCGCACTGCCGCCGTGCCCAGCACCAGGCCGATCCGCCGGCGCAGCCGCGCCGCTTCGTCCGCGTCCCCCGCTGCCTCCGCCCGCAACACCTGCACGTTCAACCACGCCAGCAGCGGCCGGCTCCAGCCTTGTGCTGAGGCGGTGTCCACGGCCAGCGCGATGACGGCGGGTTCGGCGCG
>JANNEI010000282.1:0-5140 GCA_031378565.1 Burkholderiales bacterium | reverse complement strand
GAACACCGTCATCTTGCAGAACCTGGCGTAGTTGTCGACGCTGGAGTGGGTGCGCGAATCGCTCGCAAAGATGAGGCCCTCTTCGAGCTTGACGCCGACGCAGTAAGTCATGCGACCTCGTCGGCCCAGACCTTGAAGCCTTCGAGCGTGTTCGGGCCGAAGGTGCTGGACAGCGCAACGTCGCAGGCGTCGCGGCCACGCGCGATCAGCACGCGGCCGATGCGCGGCGTGTTGTTGCGCGCGTCGAAGGTGTACCAGCGGTCGCCGAGGTAGGCCTCGAACCAGCCGGCAAAGTCCATGGTGCCGTACGGTGGCTCGGTGCCCACATCGCCCAGGTAGCCGGTGCAGTAGCGCGCCGGTATGTTCATGCAGCGGCACAAGGCGATCGCCAGGTGCGCGTAGTCGCGGCAAACCCCGCGCCCTTCGTTGTAGGCCTCCCACGCGGTGCGTGTGCGCCGCGCGTGCTGGTAGCCGAACTCGATGTGCCGATGCACGAAATCGCAGATCGCCTGCACGCGCGCCCAACCGGTGGGGCCTGAGCCGAAGCGCTGCCAGGCAATTTCCGAGAGCTGGTCGGTCTCGCAGTAGCGGCTGCCAAGCAGATAGACCAGGGTCGATTCCGGCAGGTATTCGACCGGCACCTGCACCGCCCCGGGCACCACGACATCCGGCGCGCCGCTGTCGTTGACCAGCGCGTCGCTGCTGAGCACGAAGCGGCCCGCCGGCGCGACGATGCGGCTGCACCAGTTGCCGAACAGATCGCGGTAAGCGGTGGCCGGCACTGAAGGGTTCGTCACCAGGTGGTCGGGCCGCAGCAGATCGGAGGCACGCGAATAGTGAATGCTCAAGGCCAGGATCATCGGTGTCGGCTGCGGACACTGATAGATCATCTCGAAACCAACGCGGATCTGCATGACTGACTCCTGTTGTGTCTGAGCCGCAACGCAAGCGACGTGCCACCGTGATCGAGTATGGCCGACTGGCGCAGTCACCCGCCCGTCAGCGCAGCCCGTCCCACAGCAACTTGATGCCCGTCAGGAACATGCCGGTGTAGGCCAGCCGATAGAACCAGTCGGGGCGGATGTGGCGCACCATGCGCACGCCCAGCCAGACGCCCAGCGGGGCCAGCGGCACCAGCACCAGGGCGGTGGCCATGTTGCGCCAGTCGATCAGGCCCAGCCAGGCATACGGCAGCCATTTGGACAGGTTCACGGCCGCGAAGAAGGTGGCCATCGTGGCGGTGAAGGTGAGGGGCGACAGGCGCAGCGGCAGCACGAAGGCCATGATCGGCGGGCCGCCCGCGTGGGCTACGAAGCTGGTGAAGCCTGATGCGGTGCCCAGCGCGAAGCCCAGCCAGCGCGGCGGCGGTGCGGCGTCGGCTCGCGGCGGGAACAGCAGGCGCTGCGCCAGAAACAGCAGCGTCAGCGCACCGACGATGGCGGCCACGGCCTTGGCGCTGAGCAGGCTGAACGACAGCGTGCCCACCAGCGTTCCCAGCAGGCCCGCCGGCAGCAGCAGTCGGATCAGCGCCCGGTCACGAAGCGCGAACAACGCCTTCAGGCCGACGCCGTCCATCACCAGCAACAGCGGCAGCATGATGGCCGCGGCCTGCGGCACCGGGATGGCCAGCGCCATCAGCGGCGTGGCCAGCGAGCCGAAGCCCGACGCGAAGCCGCTTTTCGACAGACCCATCAGCAACACCGCCGGAATGGCGGCCGCGTAGAACAGCGGGTCGGTGATCAGGGGCAGCGCCATCCCCTGGTCAGACGACCCGGCACGCTTCGTCGAAACTCAGCCGCGGGCTGCGCTGCATCAGCTTGCTGGCGTCGCCATGACCCAGGTTGCAGACGAAGTTGGTCTTGATCTGGGTGCCGGCCCAGAAGGCGGCGTCGACCTTGGCGGCGTCGAAGCCGCTCATCGGCCCGCAGTCCAGGCCCAGCGCGCGCGCCGCAACGATGAAGTAAGCACCTTGCAGGCTGGAATTGCGCATCGCGGTGGCGTCGATCATCGGCTGCTTGCCGACGAACCACGACTTCGCGTCGGCATGCGGAAAAAGCTGCGGCAGCTTCTCGAAGAACGCCATGTCCATGCCGATGACCGCGGTCACCGGCGCGCTGCGCGTCTTCTCGACGTTGCCGGGCGACATGCCGGCCAGCAGCTTTTCCCTCGCCTCGGGCGTGGTCACGAAGACGATGCGTGCCGGACTGCTGTTGGCCGAGGTCGGGCCCCATTTCATCAGGTCGTACAGCTGGCGCAGCAGGGCCTCGGGAACCGCTTCAGCAGTGAAGCCGTTGTGGGTGCGGGCGTGGTCGAAGATCTGTTCGGTGGTGATGTTCATCGACGGCGTGGGGCAATGCAAAGGAGGCGAGAATTCTGCATGTTCGCCCCCTCCCAGCACGACGTGCGGTCATTCTTTTGCACCGCCTACCGCAAGCACGCCGATGCCAGCCCGTTGACGCCGCTCGAAGCCGTGGCCGCCGACTGGATTGCCGAGCACCCCGAGCACCACGCCGACCTGGCCGACGAGGCCGCCGCGCTGGCCGCAACGTTCGATGTCGAAGGTGGCAAGAGCAACCCCTTCCTGCACTTGTCGATGCACTTGTCGATCAGCGAGCAGGTCGGCATCGACCAGCCGCGCGGCATCAGGCAGGCGTTCGAATTGCTGCGCGCACGCCGCGGTTCGGCGCACGCGGCGCAACACGAAGTGATGGAATGCCTGGGCGAGATGATGTGGGCGTCGCAGCGCAGCGGGCTGCCGCCGGACGGCGAGCGCTACATCGACTGCGTGCGGCGTCGGGCGACGCGCTGATGCGCTGATGCGCTGATACGGCGCGTCAGAAGCCCAGGTTCGCCAGCAGCTCGTCGACCTCGCGCTGGCTCTTGACCACGTCGCTGCGGCCCTCGGGGTCGATCACCGGGCCGCCCAGCGGCACCTGTTCGATGCGCAGGTTCTGGTCGGGCGACGCGGCCTGCACCAGCAACTTCACCAGGCTGTCTTCGAGGTCGCCGGCCAGCACGATCACCCTGGACATGACCTGGCCGGTGAGGTCATGAAAGTCCTGCGCCAGCATGATGTCGGTGAGCTGGTGGTCGATGCGTGTGGTGGCCGCGGCCATCTCGCGGACGAATGCCTTGACCGCGCCCGACGCCACGGCCTGCGCTGGGTCGGCCACCATCAGATCGGCGATGCGCCGTGTCTGTTCGTTGATGCGGGTGTGTTCGGCCTTCGCCGAGTCCACCGCGTTGAGCACCCGATTCGCCGACGCAGCGGACTTGTCGGCGATGTAGTTCAGGCGGCTGCGCGCGTCGGGCAGGCCGTTGGCTGCGCGCTGCAGCCGCGGCATCACCCCGAGCTGGGTCAGCGCGTCGTGCAGTTGCCGCGTGATGGTGCCGAGCTGCTGATACATCTCGGGCGAAGCGCCGCTAGCCGCAGGCTGGCCGAGGGACGCGCTGTCGTTCATGTTCATGCGGATTCTTTCAAGGCCGCGAGGCTCAGTTTCTGCAGAATCTTCTGCACCTTTTCTTCCAGCGTGGCCTTGGTGAAAGGCTTCACGATGTAGCCGGCCGCGCCCTCTTGCGCGGCCTTCACGATGTCTTCCGTGCGCGCCTCGGCCGTCACCATCAAGACAGGTATGTGCTTCAGCGCGGCGTCCTTCTTGATGGCGGCCAGCAGCTCGAAGCCGTTCATCACCGGCATGTTGATGTCGCTGACCACGAAGTCGAACTTGCCGCTCTTCAGCATCTGCAAGGCCACCGCACCGTCTTCGGCTTCCTCGGCATGCACGCAGCCGCTTTCCTTCAGCAGGCCGCGCACGATGCGCCGCATGGTCGAGAAGTCATCGACGATCAGGAATCGCAGTTCATTGGGGGCGCTCATGGCATTCCAGGTGAGAAGGCACGCTGGCCGTTATCGGGCAGTGGGCGCAGAAGTTGAAAGGGGCTGAGGCGCATCTGACAGCGGCACAGCAGGCAGCGGCACGACAGGCAGCGGCGGATCGGGGGCCGCGGCGGCAGGTTCTGTCGGGTCGGGGCTGGTCCGGAAGAAGCGGTCTTCGGCGTCGCGGTTCATCACGATGATGCTGATGCGCCGGTTGGCCGGGCTGAGCGGCTCGTTGCGGTCGACCAGCGAACTGGCGGCCAATCCCTGCACCCGCAGCATGCGGGCGTCGGGCAGGCCGCCGGCCACCAGCTCGCGGCGCGACGCATTGGCGCGGGCGGCCGACAGCTCCCAGGTGCCATCGCCCAGCCCGCCGCGGTCGCCGGCGAACGGCTGGGCGTCGGTGTGGCCTGCCCGCGTCAACCGGTTCGGCACCTCGGCCAGCACCTCGCCGATCTGCCGCAGCAGCTCGCGCATGTAGGGCTTCACGACCGCGCTGCCGCTGTCGAACATCGGGCGGTTCTGGTCATCGACGATCTGGATGCGCAACCCGTCGCGCGTCATGTCCAGCCGAATCTGCGACTTCATCGCGGCCAGCTTGGGGTTGGCGGCCAGCACGTCCTCGACCTTCTCTTTCAATTCTTCGAGCCGCGCGGCTTCGGCGCGGCGCTGCTCGGCTTTCAGCGCCTGCAGGTTGATGGTGCGGCGCTGGGCTTCGACATCGCCTTGCTTGACCTGCCCGCTGCTTCGCGTCAGGTCCTGCCCGCCGCCCTTGACCACGTGCGACGAATCACCAGACCCGCTGCCACCGGCCATCGACACCTTGAGCGGCGAGCCAAAGAAATCGGCAATGCCCTTCTTGTCGCCTTCGGTGGTCGAACCCAGCAGCCACATCAGCAGGAAGAAAGCCATCATCGCCGTCACGAAGTCGGCGTAGGCGATCTTCCATGCGCCGCCGTGGTGGCCGTGGCCGCCCTTCTTGATGCGCTTGATGATGATCGGCTGAAGCTTTTTCGCGTCACCGGCCATGACCGTCTCCCGCTCGTGAGCATCCCAGGTCTGCAAGCAAGCCGGGTATTCGTGAAGCTGCATCCATGCCGATCCCGTGACCAAAAGGGACGCGGGCGAAGTTCAAACCCTTCTTGAATACCCGGCTTGCTTGCAGACCTGGGATGCTCACGAGCGGGAGACGGTCATGGCCGGTGACGCGAAAAAGCTTCAGCCGATCATCATCAAGCGCATCAAGAAGGGCGGCCACGGCCA
>JANNEI010000273.1:0-4423 GCA_031378565.1 Burkholderiales bacterium | reverse complement strand
GCTGCGCTCGCGCTCGCGGCATTCGGGGTCAGGGCCAACCCACGACCGATCATCGAATCGCGCGTGACCAGTGCCGCCAGTTCGTCTTCGCTCAGATGCCCGGTGCCTTCGGGCCGCTGCGGAATCACCAGGTAGCGCACCTCGGCGGTCGAGTCCCAGAGGCGGATGGACGTGCTTTCGGGCAGCGTGACGCCGAAGTCGGCCAGCACGCCGCGCGGGTCTTTCACTGCGCGCGAACGGTAGGGCGCGCTCTTGTACCAGGTGGGCGGCAGGCCCAGCACCGGCCACGGGTAGCAACTGCACAGCGTGCAGACGACCATGTGGTGCTGGGCGGCGCTGTTGGCCACGGCCACCATGTGTTCGCCCTGGCGGCCGCTGAAGCCCAGCGAGGCGATGGCCGCCGTCGCGTCGCGCA
Organism: Burkholderiales bacterium; assembly: GCA_031378565.1. Lineage (GTDB taxonomy): Bacteria > Pseudomonadota > Gammaproteobacteria > Burkholderiales > Burkholderiaceae_C > JANYJJ01. The sequence goes on along the minus strand of JANNEI010000273.1, from coordinate 4,008 downwards.
TCAGCCATTCGTGAAAGGCCGGGTCCGCCCACGCCCGCGCCACCACCCGGGCACCGTTGCGCGGGCCGATGCGGGTCTGGTAGGTGTCGATCAGCACATCGAGCGCGGCCGGGTCGATGTAGCCCTTTTGCGTGAGCACGGTTTCGAGTGCGCGCACCCGCAAATCCATCTCGCCGAGTTCGCTGTGCTCGTCTTGCGAATGATCGTGAGGGTCGTCGTGAGAGTCGTGGGTCATCGGCGGATGCTAAGGCAAGCGACGCTGTCAACGCCCCGCCAGGCCGACCCCGATCGCCGACACGGTGGCGTTGATCGAGACGGGTGCCGGAATGCTTGCCGGCGTGGCGATGTTGTAGGCCTCGAGGTTGAGGTTGCTGGCCCGGAACGCCATCGTGCCGACGATGGCCACGCCGACCCCGGTGGTGCTGACCGTGCCGCTGCGCTGGCCGAGGCGCGTCGGCGAGGCCGGAGTCGTGATGTCGTACACCTCGATGCCACCCGAATGCGCGCGCACGGCCCGCGTCCCGGTCGCATCGACCGCGACCGCGGTGTTGACTGCCGCACTCACCACGCCGGTGTTGAACGCGCCGACCCGCGCCGGCATGCCGTTGGCGGCGATCGAGAACAATTCGATGCCAGCCGGATGCGAGCGCACCGCGAAGCCGCCGGCCGGCGTGAACTTCACGCCGACGCCCACCGACGACACCGCCGCGCCCATCGACGCTGCCGAGCCGACCAGCACCGGCGCAGCCGGGTTCGACACGTTGTAGACATCGACGCCGCTGGCATGTGCGCGCACCGCGAAGCTGCCCAGCAGGTCGACCGCGACACCGGTGGCACTGACCGTGCCGGCCACCGCCGAGACCGTCTGGCGTTGCGGCACACCGGCGACGAGCAGGTAGGTGTCCAGCCCCAGGTCGGATGCGCGCACGGCCAGTGTGCCCACGGCGGCCACCGCCGCACCGGTGCCGGACGCGCTGCCCGGCGCGCCGCCGGCCAGCGTCAGCGAATTGCCGCCGACGATGTTGAACGCCTGCACATCGGACGCGCTGCTGCGCAGCACGCTGCCGGCACCGTTGACGGCGGCGGAGATGCCTGCGAGGCCGCCCTGGACGGTTGCGGCGTCAGTGTCCAGCAGCGCCAGGGCACCTGCGCTGAACGAGAAGGTTTGAACGTCTTGCGCGCTGGCGCGGAACAGCAGGGTGATCGCCGGAGGCGGCGCTGCGTCCACGGTGAAGGGCAGTGTCGCGCTGGTCTGCCCATTGACGGTGACCGTGATCGGCCGTGGCCCCGCTGCGACCGCAGGCACCGTGGCCGACAGCGCCGTGGCCGAGCCGAAGGTGCTGGAGCTCGCGTTGGTGTTGCCGAACCTCGCCACCGCACCCGCAGCAAAGCCCTGCCCGGCGATCGACACCACCGCACCGGGGGCGGCGCTGTTGGGTGTGACGCTGGTCAGCGTCGGCAATACGTTGACGGTCAACGTGCCGTTCTGCAGGCCGGCCGCGCTGGCCGTGACGCTGGTGCTGCCGCCGACCAGGCCGCCGATGTTGAACGACGCAGACGCCGTTGTATTGGCCGCAATGGTGGCGTTGGCGGGTACGCTGGCCGTCGCTGGGCTGGTGTTGGCCAGGCTGACGCCGACGACGCCGGGCTGCGCCTGAGACACGGTCACGCTGACCCCTGTGGAAGCGCCGGCGTTAACGTTGACAGTGCCGGCCGGTGTGAAGCCCAGCCGCGGTGCTGGCGGTGCGGCCACGTTGAAAATGCGGGTGTCGCTGCTGGCAGAACAGTAGGGGAAAAGAATCCAGTACTGCAAGGTCGAGGCGCTTGCCGTCAGCGTGTGCTGGCCGGGCACCAGGTTGGTGAAGGTGGCGCTGGGGGCCGTGGGTGACGGCGGTGGCGGCATGAACTGCGCGGTCACGTCGAACGTGCCGTCGGGTCCGCTGCGCATCACGTTGAAGGTGCTGCCGCAGAGTTGCGAACGCAGGCCCACTTGCGCCGTGACGGGGTTGCTGACGGTGACGCCGTCCGGCGTCGGCTGGGTGATCGAGACGCAACCGGCCAGCATGGCCAGCGTGCTCGCGGCGGCGAGGTGGCGGGAACGGGGCATCGGTATCGGCATGGCGACCTCGCGATTCGTTGCAACCGGGCGCGTGACGGCCGGAGTTCGAGGAAATGTGGCACTGCCGCTTGTCGGCATCGCCGCGGAGACCAGCGCCCGGAAGTGGTGGCCCCGCAGAGCTCGATGCTAGGCCGTGGATTGCAGCTTCATATCCCCAGGTTCGCGCCCCGCTTGGCCACACGGATCACCAGTGCCTCGCATCGCCCGTGCTGCCGCAGGGCAAACGCGATCGATAGAATCAATGCTCGCTGCACACCGCGCCCGCCGGGCCGGCGGCAGGCACCGGAGCCCGCGTAATTTCCATGTCATCTCTCCCGCAACACCCCGCCACAGCAACCCCGGTCGTCATCATCGGTGCCGGCCTCGCCGGCCTGACCGTGGCCCTGCACCTGGCGCAGACGCGCAAGGTGGTGGTGCTGGCCAAGCGCGACCTGGAGGAAGGTGCCACCGCCTGGGCGCAGGGCGGCATCGTCGGCGTGCTGGGCGACGACGACAGCATCGAGTCGCACGTGGCCGACACGCAGGACGCCGGTGCCGGACTGGTGGACGAGCAGACTGCGCGCTTCATCGCGCAGCACAGCGCGCAGGCCATCGAATGGCTGGTGCAGCGCGGCGTGCCGTTCTCGGCCGACCCGGACGGCCCGCTCGGCCTGCACCTCACGCGCGAAGGCGGCCACGCGGTGCGCCGCATCGCGCATGCGGCCGACGCCACCGGCAAGGCGATTCACGATGTGCTGCTGGACGAAGTGAAGCGGCACCCGAACATCGAGATGCGCGAGCGCTGGATGGCGGTGGACGTGATCACCTCGCGCCTGCTGAAGCGCGATGAAGCGCCGCACTGCTACGGCGTGTATGCGCTGGACATCGACAGCCAGCGCGTCGAAACCCTGCCGGCCTCGGCGGTGGTGATGGCCACCGGCGGCGTCGGCAAGGTGTACCGCTACACCAGCAACCCCGACACCTCCACCGGCGACGGCATCGCGATGGCCTGGCGCGCCGGCTGCCGTGTCGGCAACATGGAATTCATCCAGTTTCACCCGACCTGTCTTTACCATCCGCAAGAGCGCAGCTTCCTGATCACCGAAGCGCTGCGCGGTGAGGGTGCGCACCTGAAGTTGCCCAGCGTCGGGCCGGGTGACCCGGGCGGCGCGCGCTTCATGGCCGCGCACGACGAGCGCATGGAACTGGCACCGCGCGACATCGTGGCCCGCGCCATCGACTTCGAGATGAAGAAGCACGGCCTCGACCATGTGTGGCTGGACGCCACGCACCTGGGCGCCGAGTTTTTGAAGGAACATTTCCCGACCATCTATGCGCGCTGCCTGAAGCTGGGCATCGACATCACCCGGCAACCCATTCCTGTGGTGCCGGCCGCCCACTACACCTGCGGCGGCGTCGTCACCGACCTGAACGGCCGCACCGACCTGCCGGGGCTGTACGCGGTGGGAGAAACCACCTACACCGGGCTGCACGGGGCGAACCGGCTGGCCAGCAACTCACTGCTGGAATGCGTGGTGCTGGGCCGCACCTGCGCCATCGACATTCTTGAACGCGCCGTGCCCGCCGCACCCGAGCTGCCAGGCTGGGACGAGAGCCAGGTCGAGAACGCTGACGAGCAGGTCGTCATCTCGCACAACTGGGACGAACTGCGGCTGCTGATGTGGAACTACGTCGGCATCGTGCGCACCACCAAGCGGCTGGAGCGCGCGCTGCACCGCATCAAGCTGCTGCGCAGCGAGATCGACGATTACTACGCCAACTTCCGCGTCAACCGCGACCTGCTGGAACTGCGCAACCTGGTCGACTGCGCCGAGCTGATCGTGCGCTCGGCGTTGATGCGCCACGAGAGCCGCGGCCTGCACTACAGCCGCGATTTTCCGCAGACGCTG
>JANNEI010000227.1:0-4415 GCA_031378565.1 Burkholderiales bacterium | reverse complement strand
CAATGGCGAAACAGTAGAGTCTCGAAACTTTGCCATGGTTCGTTCGCCTTTTAGTGCGGTCGGGGTAACTGTCCGAGCACGCGACGCGCCAGCAGTGGTTGCGAACTGCGTTGACCAAGCAAGCGACGGCGGTCAGGGGCTGGCATGACGCCAATCACGGGAAGTCCCAAGCCGCGGGAAACATCTTCAATACTGCGCACCTTGCGGTTCAAAAACTCAAGGAGAAGTCCGGTGGCTAGCGCCAGCATTCCACCCAACACAGTGGCGAATATCATGTTCTTCATAACCTTGGGTGAAGAGGGATCGGAAGGGGGTGCTGCCGCGTCAAGCACATAGGCGTTGCTGAGCGTGTTTTGACTTTCGAGGTTGTTGGTGGTGAGCCGGCCGACAACCGCGTCGTAAATTCGCTGTGCGTTGTCGACTTCACGTTGCAGCATGCCAATCTCGTCGCGCACGGTCTTCAGCTTCAGTACCTTGGCGCGTTGCGCCTCGAAGGACGCGACGACGTTGGCTTCGCGCTGGCGATTGATCGCGTTGTTGACACCCACCGTGCCTGACGCGCGGCGAATTTCAGTCCCCAGGCGAGACTTCACCTCGGCAATACTCGCCTTCAATTCGACGACTTGCGGATGGCTGTCGCCAAAGCGCGAGTTGAGTTGCTGAAGACCGATCTCCATGCGCGACAACTCCGACTTCAAGGCCGAGACGTTCGGATTGAACTGCACGTCGGCCGACAATTCGCCAGAGCTGCCGCGCGCTTGCGCCTGTCGACTGCTTGACTCAGAACTCAGCGCTTCGAGGCTGACAATCTGCGCAGACAAGGCGTTGAGCCGCGACGTTTCGACGTCCATGCGCTCGTCGGTGACAGTGATACCGGTTTCCTTCTGAAACGAGGTCAGCTTGGCCTGGGCCCGCTCGAGTTGCTCTCGGTACTGCTTCGAGCGACCGTCGAAAAAGGTGGTGTTCTGCTTGGCCGGGTCGACCCGCAAATCCAGGCTGGTGTCCAGGTAAGCCTGCACGAATGCGTTTGCAATGATGGCCGCGAAGCGGGGATCGACGGCCTTGTAGTGCAGGTCGATCACGCTCGACTTGCCAGCCGGTTCGGCCGTGAGGTTCTTGATCAGCAGCTCGGCCACCCAGGCTTCGACGTCTCCAGTGCCTCCCGTGGCTTCGCGCCACTGATCACGCATCGCAGGCGTCTCGGTCAGCTTGAGGTTGCGCACCACGCGGCGCGCCACCCGGTCACTGGTGATCACGGCAAGCTGCGTGTTCAGGTAGTTCGGCGTTGAATTGGGACCGCCGAGCAGCGCGTCTTTCGGCTCGAGCACGAAAGACGCCGTCGACTGGTACTGCTTGGGCAGCATCTTCGTCACCACCGCCGTGGCGATCACCGTGACCAAGAACAAACCCACGATGATTTTCCACCGCGCAAGAAGGATGGCAAGCAGCTGATTGAAACTCATGATGTCATTTCCTCAGAACAGGCTTTCACGCAGGAACACGACGTCGCCATCTCTCAGCCCGTCTTCCATTGAGGGCTGGATCACCTGAACCTTGCCGTCCGATCCCTTGCGGTGCACACGCAGGCCTTTTTCAGTGCCGCGCTGGGTGATGCCACCGCTGGCGGCCAGCGCCTGCAGAACGGTCATGCCGCGTTCCAGACGCAGCGCGCCCGGGCGCTGCACTTCGCCGTACATGTAGATCACCGGGCCGCGGTCGATGTAGATCACGTCGCCGTTCTGGATGAACACATCCTCGGCCTTCACAACACCTGTGAACACTGCGGGCAGATCGATCTGGGTGCGGAAAGGCTTGCCGTCCCGAAGTCCGACCAAGGTGGCGATGTCGGCCCCGCCCGGCGCAACGCCACCGGCAATGGCGATCAGCTCGGTGAGCTTGGTGCTGGTGCTCTCCAGCGGGTAGCGGCCCGGGCGCCCGACCTGGCCGAGCACCGAGGCCTGGTTGGCCCGCACCTGAACCACCAGGATCGACACCTGAGGTTGCTTCAGGAAGTTGCCCGCCTTCAGACGATCGGCGATGCGCTTTTCGGCTGCGCCGACCGTCAAGCCGCCAAGCGGCACCGTGCCGAGCAGCGGGTAGGTCAGTACGCCACCCTCGGAGATGCGCGACTCGACCGACAGGTCGGGACTTTGGTACACGGTGACACGAATCACGTCACCCGCACCCAACACGTAGTCACCCTTGGAATCCGCAGCCTGCGCCTGGCAGCAGCCGGCAGCAAACAGGAACAACAGGGCCGCGAACAAGCGGCGAACGAGCGAGATATTCATCATTTCAATCCCGAAAGGCCCTTGCTGATGGCGGCCGCGTCGGCACCGGAGCCCGACGCAGCCGGCACTGCCGGTGCTGCCGCTGCGGCTGGCGCGACAGCCGCCCCGTCGGCCGCAGACGCAGCCGGAGCAGCCCACTTGCCGACGTACTCGACCTTGGACGCAGCGCGCATGGCTTTCATGTCTGATTCGATCAGCTTGCGCTTGGCATCGTTGCCGAGAAACTGCTCGATGGCAGGCTTGGCGCGCGCCTCGTCCACCGGGTCAACCCGCGAGGCAGCGAGGACGATCACTTGCGCGCCGGTGGCCGAAGGCACGAGCATCGCCTGGCCGTCCTTCATCTTCGCAAACGCTTCGAGCATGTTCAACGGCAACTGCTCGGCCGGGCGAACGGCCTGGTTGCCTGCGAACTTGATGTTGTTGGCCTTCAGGTACTCAACGAAGTCGGTGATCGACTTGGCCGCCAGCAGCTGCGCGCGCAGCGTTTCAATCTGCTCGGGCGGGGCCTGAATGGCCAATTCCTGGATGCTGTAGATGCGCCGCTCCTTGAACAGGGCCGGCTTCTCGTCGTAATACTTCTTGACTTCCTCGGCGGTGGGCTTGGCGGCCGAGTCACCGGTCTTTTCGACGTAGGCGCGGGCGATGATGTCGCGCCGGGCCGACTCGAGCTGCTGCACCACCTTTGGATCGCGATCGAGCTTTTGCTCCATCGCCTTCTGCATCGCCAGTTCCTGGTCGATCAGTCGCTCAAGAATTTGCTTGCTGGCCGCGTCGGCCTGCTCAGGTTTCAGATTGCGCTGCTGAGTGAGCACGAAATTGATCTGGTGAACCGAGATTTCTTCCTTGTTGACCTTGGCGGCGATCTGTGTCGCCGGCTTGTCTTTCTTGTCACCGCAGCCGGCCAGAAGAACTGCCAGCGTTGCCGCGGTGATCACCAGGGCCTGCGCGACACCCGAGGATGCCTTGGGTTCGCGTGCATTTAGCATTGCATTCATTCGCTGATCTCTCTTTGTTCTGTTCAACAGGGCATCCTTGCCGGACGACGGAACGGCCGCAAGATGCAACTCGGCTCCACAGGCCATATCGGCAACCGGGCGCGATGCTTTCGCGGCACGACACGACCGAGCGGAGTTTACTTGTGAAGCATGACTGCTTCACAACCCCTAGACAGGGGACATACAGCGACAAAACCAGCCAAAACCGTGAAGAAGTCGGGTTGCGCGCGACCTCCCGGAATTCCCGGCGCTTCGCGCGCGCAAAGCCTACAAAACCATCGGCGAGGCCGCCTGAGCATCCGGCATCACGCTGCATCGACCACTTTGGCTCGAAGCCCGACACACAGTTCCGTCGATGCCCCCCCTCAAACGGGTGGCGGCGAGAGCGGGCGCGACCGGCTCACCTCAACACTTGATGCCCACGTGCAGCGCCACGACGCCTGCGCTCAGGTTGTGCACATCGACATGCCCGAACCCGGCACCTTTCATCATCGCTTTCAGTTCGGCCTGGCCCGGGTGCATGCGAATCGACTCGGCCAGGTAGCGATAGCTCTCGGCGTCGCCCGCGACCCACTGCCCGATCTTCGGCAGCACCTTGAAGGAATACCAGTCGTAAGCCTTCTCCAACGGCTGCGCAACCTTCGAGAATTCGAGCACCAGCAGGCGGCCTCCCGGGCGCAACACGCGGTTCATCTCGGCCAGGGCACGGTCCTTGTGGGTCATGTTGCGCAGGCCGAACGCCACGCTGACCAGGTCGAAGCTGCCGGTGGCAAACGGCAACGCTTCGGCATCGCATATCAGGGTGGGAAGGATCAGGCCGGCGTCGACCATCCGGTCGCGGCCCTGGTGCAGCATGGCCTCGTTGATGTCGGTGAGCACCACCGTGCCGCGGTTGCCGACCTTGCCGGAGAACGCCTGGGCGAGGTCGCCGGTGCCGCCGGCGATGTCGAGCACCTTGTCGCCCTCGCGCAGGTTGGCCACTGCCACGGTGTAGGCCTTCCAGATGCGGTGCAGGCCCATCGACATCAGGTCGTTCATGATGTCGTATTTCGACGCCACCGAGTCGAACACACCGCGCACGCGCCCGGCCTTCTGGCCTTCGTCGACCTGTTGAAAACCGAAGTGGGTG
>JANNEI010000210.1:0-1823 GCA_031378565.1 Burkholderiales bacterium | reverse complement strand
CGGCGAGGGCGGCAGCGAGGGTCAGCAGTGTCTTCTTCATGGTTCGTGTTCTCCACAGTTGAATGGGCAAGTCTCGAAGCGGGTTTGCAGCTTTTGTGCCATGGCGCGCTTGGCGTCGAACGCACCAAATCAATGCGAATGTCTTCCTCAGTCCCCAAATGGCGCACCAAAATCAGGCATCCTGGTGCGTCACGGGGCTTCGCCGCATGCGCGTGGGGCGCGCTGAACACTGAAGCCTCGCGCGCACAATCAGCCCCACCGAAAACCCAGGCGAACGCAAGAACGCCGCCGCCGTTGGAGCCGCGATGTCGCTTGCCGTCATTCACAGCCGTGCACTCGATGCGCTGGACGCCCCCGAGGTCACGGTGGAAGTCCACCTCGCCAACGGCCTGCCCAGTTTCACGCTGGTGGGCCTGGCCGACACCGAGGTGAAGGAAGCGCGCGAGCGGGTGCGCGCTGCCCTGCTCAACAGCGGCCTCGAGTTCCCCCACAACAAGCGCATCACGGTGAATCTGGCACCGGCCGACCTGCCCAAGGAATCGGGCCGCTTCGACCTGCCGATCGCGCTGGGCATCCTGGCGGCCAGCGGCCAGATCGACCCCGCCAAGCTCGCCGCGTTCGAGTTCGCCGGGGAGCTTTCGCTGGCCGGTGAGTTGCGCCCGGTGCGTGGTGCCCTGGCGATGGGGCTGGCGCTCAAGCGCAGGCAGTCGGCGCGCGCCCTGGTGCTGCCCGCCGCCAGCGCCCAGGAGGCGGCCCTGGTCGAAGGCCTGTCGATTCATTCAGCGCAGCATTTGCTCGATGTGGTGAAGGCCATGCTGCCGGGCGACCCGGCGCTTTGCGAGACCTTGCCGCGCGCTCTGCCGGCGCGTGAAGACCCGCCGCCGCCGCCGAGCGACCTGCGCGACGTGAAGGGCCAGAGCGCTGCCAAGCGTGCGCTCGAAGTGGCGGCAGCCGGCGGCCACAGCCTGTTGATGGTCGGCCCGCCCGGCACCGGCAAGTCGATGCTGGCGCAGCGCTTCGTCGGCCTGCTGCCGCGGCTGTCCGAAGCGCAGGCGCTGGAGTCCGCGGCGTTGCTGAGCCTGACCGGTGCCTTCCGCGTGTCGCAGTGGGGCCAGCGGGTGCTGCGCTCACCGCACCACACGGCGTCGTCGGTGGCGCTGGTGGGCGGCGGCTCGCCGCCGCGCCCGGGTGAAATTTAACTCGCGCACGAAGGTGTCCTGTTTCTCGACGAACTGCCCGAGTACCCGCGCGCCGCGCTCGAAGCGCTGCGCGAGCCGCTGGAAACCGGCCGCATCCTGATCTCGCGCGCGGCGCGGCAGGCGGAGTTTCCGGCCCGCTTTCAGCTGGTCGCCGCGATGAACCCCTGCCCCTGCGGCCACCAGGGCAGCCCGCTGCGCCACTGCCGCTGCACGCCCGACGCGGTCAGTCGCTATCAAGGGCGAATCAGCGGCCCGTTGCTCGACCGCATCGACTTGCAAGTCGAGGTGCCGGCGGTGCCGCCCGAGACGCTGGCCGCCGCACCGGATGGCGAGGCGACAGCCGCAGTCGCTCAGCGCGTGGCCCGCGCACAGCAGGTGCAGTGGGCGCGCCAGGGCTGCCTGAACGCCGCGCTGGTCGGCGACGCCATCGACACGCACTGCGCGCTGGACGCGCCCGCCTCGAAGTTCCTGCAGACCGCCGCGGCGCGCCTGGGCTGGTCGGCACGCAGCTACCACCGCGTGCTGCGCATGGCGCGCAGCGTGGCCGACCTGGCCGGGTCGGCCACGGTGCAGGTGAGCCACATTGCCGAGGCGATCCAGTACCGCCGCGTGCTGGCGGTGCAG
>JANNEI010000166.1:0-2165 GCA_031378565.1 Burkholderiales bacterium | reverse complement strand
GCGTCGGTGCCGGCGATCTGCACCGAGATCGGCGCCACCTCGCCCTCGTGGTTGGCGCGCCGGCTGGTCTTCAGCGTGTTCCACAACTCCTTGCGCGAGGTGATCATCTCGCTCACCGCGTAGCCTGCGCCGAGCCGCTTGCACAGCTGTCTGAACGGCCGGTCGGTCACACCGGCCATCGGCGCGACAAACAGGCGGTTCGCCAGTTCGATGTGGCCGATCTTCATGGGGCGGGGGTGGCTGGAAGTGCTGAAAAAGGAGGCAGAAGTATAGCCGCGGCCCCGCGCCGATCGGCGGCTCCAAAAGGCTGCCGATAATGCGGCGGATGCAAGCCTGGTTCGACTCGTTGCTGATGCCCTTGATGGCGGCGCTGGCGTTGCCGAAACTGGGGCTCAGCACCATCTTCGTGATCTCGTTCATTTCGGCCACGCTGCTGCCGCTGGGCTCCGAGCCTGCGGTGTTCGGGCTGGTGAAGTTGAACCCCGACATGTTCTGGCCCGCGGTGCTGGTGGCCACGGCCGGCAACACGCTGGGCGGCGCGGTGACCTGGTGGATGGGCTACGGTGCCGAAAAGGCCTACGAGCACGTCACCCACAAACAGCCCCATCCGCATGCGCTTCGTTACTTGGAGCGCTTCGGTGCCAAAGGCTGTTTGTTGTCGTGGGTGCCGGTGGTGGGTGACCCGCTGTGCGCCGTGGCCGGCTGGCTGCAGCTGCCGTTCTGGCCCTGCGTGATGTACATGGCGATCGGCAAGTTCGGCCGCTACGTGACGATGACCGCCGCGCTGCTGTGGGTGTTTCCGGGTCAGTTCACGCCTTGATCAGCTCTTCAGCCGGCGCTGTTGCAGCGCCTGGTCCAGATCGTTCAACACCGACTCCAGCCGGTGCAGCGCGCGACCCGAACGGCTGCGCAACGAGCGCTGCGCGCGCTTGCTCACCAGGGTGCGCCCCATGTCGTCCAGCACCTCGGCCTCGATGCTGACACCGTGCCGTGCCAGTTGCGCAGACAGCACGCTGCGCCGCTCGCGCAGCATCCTGCGCGTCTGCTGGTAGGCGTGCTCGGCCAGCAGACGGCGCTGCGAGTAGCTGAAGGTGTTGGCGAGAAACATCTCGGCGTCGCGGTGATCGGGTTCGAACAACACGATGGTCGTGTCCGGGTGGCTGCGCTCGTAGCCCTTCATGCCCAGTTCCAGGCGCGAATGGATCATGCTGCGGAAGGTCTGCGACAGCACCACCGGCAAGCCGCCATCGGTCAGCCGCGGAATGCGCTCCTCGCCGCTCGACAACACGCGGTGCTGCGGCGCGCGGGTGGCGTCGAACGGCACCAGCGGATTCAGGCAGAACAACAGGTCCAGCCCTTCGTCGAGTAGCACCGAGGCATGCATGGTCTTCGTCAGCGCCCCGTCCACATAGCAGCGGCCATCGATCTCGACCGGCGGAAACAGGCCGGGCATTGCCGCGCTGGCCTGCACCGCTTTCGAGATCGGCACATGGTCGAAACCGGGCTGGCCGAACGGGGCCGGGTCGCCGCTGTCGAGGTCGGTCGCCACCAGCACCAGCTTGCGCTTCAACTGGCGGAAGTCGTTCGTGCGGCCGGGTGCGGCGAACTGCTTGCGCAACTGTGCGTCGATCATCGCGTTCGAGAAGATGCCGGTCGGCAGCACGCGGCCGAGCCGCTCGACCGCAGCCAGCATCGAGCCGCCCTTGAACACGTAGCGAAACCCGGCCTGCGCGGCGACCGCGGGCAGCGCGGCAAGTCGCCTGGCGTACTCGCCCCAGGCCGGGCGAATCAACACCGAGGGGTCGAAGATGTCGTGCTCGGCACCGCTGTTCTCGATGAACGACGCGCACAGTTCGCGCGGCGTCATGCCGTTGGCCAGGCCAGCCGCGATAAAGCCGCCGGCCGAAACACCGATGTAGGCATCGAGCTCGGTCAGCCTCAATCCGACCAGCGATTCGTCGAGCGCGCACAGCGCGCCGATTTCGTAGATGGCCCCCAACGGGCCGCCGCCGGCCAGGGCCAGGGCGATGCGGGGCTTGTGTTTTTGTTTGGGCATGCGGTGCAGTGGGGTGCGCAAAAAAGGGCGCCGAGGCGCCCTTTTTCAGTTCAACGCGGTAAGGCTCAAGCGGCCTTGCGAGCCGCCGCGCGTTTGACCGCAGGCTTGG
>JANNEI010000244.1:0-3754 GCA_031378565.1 Burkholderiales bacterium | reverse complement strand
GGTGGGAGAAGGCACGCAGATCGGCCCGCACTGCGTGATCGACGGCCACACCAGCATCGGCCGCGACAACCGAATCTTCCAGTTCTGCTCGCTCGGCGGCATTCCGCAAGACAAGAAGTACGCCGGCGAGCCGACCGAACTGCGCATCGGCAACGGCAACACGATTCGCGAGTTCTGCACCTTCAACCTGGGCACCGTGCAGGCCGGCGGCATCACCCGCCTCGGCAACGACAACTGGATGATGGCCTACACCCATCTGGCGCACGACTGCCAGGTGGGCGACAAGACCATCTTCGCCAACAACGCGCAAATTGCCGGCCATGTGGAGGTCGGCGACTGGGTGATCCTGGGCGCCTACACGGCGGTGCACCAGTTCGTCAAGATCGGCCCGCACGCGATGACGGGCATGGGCACCATCCTGCTGCAGGACGTGCCGCCGTTCGCCATGGTCTCGGGCAACCCGGCGCAGGCGCGCAGCTTCAACCTCGAAGGGCTGAAGCGGCGCGGCTTCTCCGGCGAGCGCGTCGCGGCGGTCAAGCAGATGCACCGCTTGCTGTACCGCGGCGGTCACACGGTGGACGACGCCCGCGTCGCGATTCAGGCGTTGGTCGCCACCATGCCCGACGCGGCCGACGACATCGCGCTGATGGCCGCCTTCCTGGCCCGCGCCGATCGCGGCATCGTCCGCTGACCGACCGCCATGGCGTCGGCAACCCCGCGCTTCGCGATGGTCGCGGGCGAAGCCTCGGGCGACTTGCTGGCCGGCTTGCTGCTTGATGGATTGAAGGCGCGCTGGCCTGCGTTGTCGTCGTTCGGCATCGGCGGTCCGAAGATGGCCGCACGTGGCTTTACCGCCTGGTGGCCGCACGACAAGCTGGCTGTGCGCGGCTACGTCGAGGTGCTGCGCCACTACCGCGAGATCGTCGGCATCCGCAAGCAGCTGGCGGCACGCCTGCTGGCCGAACCGCCCGACGCCTTCATCGGTGTCGATGCGCCCGACTTCAACCTGGATCTCGAAGCCACGTTGAAGGCGCGCGGCATCAAGACCATTCACTTCGTCGGTCCGTCGATCTGGGCCTGGCGCGGCAAGCGGGTCGAGCGCATCCGCGAATCGGTCGACCATGTGCTGTGCCTGTTCCCGTTCGAGCCCGCGCTGTACGAAGCGCACGGCGTGGCGGCCACCTTCGTCGGCCACCCGCTGGCCGACGCGATTCCGCTGGACGTGCCGCGCGCCGCCAGCCGCGCCGCGCTGGGCCTGTCGAACGACGCCGTTGTGGTCGCGCTGCTGCCGGGCAGCCGCCGCTCCGAGGTCGCCTGCATCGCGCCTGGCCTGCTGGCCGCCGCCGCCGAGATGCACCGCCAGCGGCCGCAACTGCGTTTCGTGTTGCCGGTGGTGCCTGGCTTGCACTCATTGGTCGAGCCGTTGCGTCACCAGTTGGCGGCAGACGTTCCCATCAGCCTGCTTGACGGCCACTCGCACGAGGCGCTGGCAGCCTGTGACGTGGCACTGGTGGCCAGCGGCACGGCCACGCTGGAGGCCGCGCTGTTCAAACGCCCCATGGTCATCACCTACACCATGCACTGGCTGAGTTGGCAGATGATGAAGCGCATGAAGTACCAGCCCTGGGTCGGCCTGCCGAACATCCTGCTCAACGACTTTGCCGTGCCCGAACTGCTGCAGGACGACGCCACGCCGCAGCGCCTGGCCAGCGCCGCCCTGAAGTGGCTGGACGACCCGCAGGGCAGTGCCGCACTGGCGCTGCGCTTCGACGCACTGCACCGCACCCTGAGACAGAACACCGCACAGGCGGCCAGCCATGCCATTGAAAAGATACTCGCGTCTTGACCGGCTCGACCTGGGCTGGAACGGGCTCGGCCTGATGGCCGGTGTGGACGAAGCCGGCCGCGGGCCGCTGGCCGGCCCCGTGGTGGCGGCGGCGGTCATGCTGGACGACCTGAAGCCCATCAAGGGACTCAACGATTCCAAGCAGCTGAGCCCGCGAACCCGCGAGCGCTTGTTCGACGAGATCCGCGCCAAGGCGCTGTGCTGCAGCATCGCGCTGGCCAGCGTCGAAGAAATCGACACCCTCAACATCCTGCAAGCCACCCTGCTGGCGATGCGCCGGGCTGTCAAGGGCCTGCGGCTCAAGCCCCACAGGGTTTTGGTCGACGGCAACCGCCTGCCGATGCTGTCGGTGACGGCGCAGGCGATCGTCAAGGGAGATTCGAAAGTCAAGGCCATCTCGGCCGCGTCCATTCTCGCCAAGGTGCATCGCGACCGGCTTTGCCAGGCCCTGCACGAGCAGCATCCGCAGTACGGATTCAATGGCCACAAGGGCTACCCGACCGCCGCCCACCTGGCGGCCCTGCGCGAACACGGGGCCTGCGCGCAGCACCGCCGCAGCTTCGGGCCGGTGCGCGACCTGCTGGGCCGCAACCTGCCGGATCGTTGACGTGTTCAAGGCCGTCACCTCGCGCGACAACCCGATGCTGGTGCGATTGCGCAAGCTGGCGATCGATCCTGCCGGCTACCGAAAGCAAGGGCTCGTCTGGTTGGCGGGTGACCACCTGTGCGGTGCCTTCCTGAAGCGCGGCGGTGTCGCGGCACAAGCGCTGATCACCGACGAGGCATGGGATCGCCCCGAGCTTCGCGCGCTGGCTCAACAGGCCGAGTCGGTGACCGTGGTGCCCCTGGCGTTGATGAAAGGCATCGGCACGCTCGAATCCCCGCCGCTGCTGGGTTTCATGGTGCCGTGGACGGGTGGCGCGGAGATGAACCCCAACGCGCCCAGTGTGGTGCTCGACCGACTGCAGGACGCCGGCAATGTAGGCGCGGTGTTGCGCAGTGCGGCGGCGTTCGGCTTCACGCAGGTCATCGCGATCAAGGGCACGGCGGCGCTGTGGTCGCCCAAGGTGCTGCGCGCCGGCATGGGCGCGCATTTCGGTTTGCAGCTCGTCGAAAGCGTGGACGAAGCGACGCTGGCTGCGTTGGCCGTGCCACTGCTGGCCACCAGTTCGCATGCCGCGCAGGCCATCCACGATGTCACCTTGCCCTGGCCCTGCGCCTGGGTGCTGGGGCAGGAAGGGCAGGGCATGTCACGCCGCTTGCTGGCGCGCTGCAACCAGACCTTGCGCATTCCGCAGCCGGGTGGCGAAGAGTCGCTGAACGTGGCCGCGGCAGCGGCTGTGTGCCTGTACGAATCGGCGCGTCAGCGGCTCGGCTCGGTGCGCTGAGTGGGCGCATGAAGCGCTGACGGCGCGGCGTTGAAAACGTGTGCGAGCGCGCCGCTGGTGCAGGATCAGGACTGGATCAATACATCAGCCGATCCGGCCGCAAGTCGCGCAGGATCGTCGTCGCAATTTCCTCGATCGACTTGTGCGTTGACGACAGCCAGGCAATGCCTTCGCGCCGCATCATCGCTTCCGCCTCCTTCACCTCGTGGCGGCAGTTCTCGATCGACGCGTACTTGCTGTTTGGCCGCCGCTCGTGGCGAATCTGGTTCAACCGCTCCGGGTCGATGGTCAGCCCGAAACACTTTTTCTTGAACGGCATCAGCGTGGACGGAATCTGCCCGCGGTCGAAGTCTTCCGGGATCAGCGGATAGTTGGCGGCCTTGACGCCGTGCTGCATCGCCAAGTAGATGGATGTCGGCGTCTTGCCGCTGCGGCTCACGCCGACCAGAATCACGTCGGCGCTGGCCAGGTTTTTTGCGGACTGGCCATCGTCGTGCGCCAATGAAAAGTTGATGGCCTC
>JANNEI010000164.1:0-2665 GCA_031378565.1 Burkholderiales bacterium | reverse complement strand
CGCCCTTCGAGCTTGGGCATGTTCTCGACCACCGACACATCCGCCAGTTCGTCGCGAATGCGCTCCAGCAGCCGCATGCCGATGTCCTGGTGGGTGATTTCACGACCGCGATACCGCAGCGTGACCTTGCCCTTGTCGCCGTCTTCCTCAATGAAGCGGCGCAGGTTACGCATCTTGATCTGGTAGTCGCCTTCGTCGGTACCGGGGCGGAACTTGACTTCCTTCACCTCGATCACTTTTTGCTTGGACTTCGCTTCGGCCGCGCGCTTTTGTTCCTGGTACTTGAACTTGCCGTAGTCCATCAGGCGGCACACCGGAGGATCCGCTGTGGCAGCAATTTCAACCAGATCGACATCCAGCTCGCCGGCCATGCGCAGGGCTTCCATGGTGCTCACGATGCCCAGCGGTTCATTCTCGACACCGTTCAGCCGCACCTCGGGCGCCATGATCTCCCGGTTCAAGCGATGTTTGCGCTCGGCGTTGGGGGTACGGCGGTCAGCAAAAGTAGCGATGGTTCAAACCTTTCAACGGACGCAAAGGCGCAGACGTCCAAACAAAAAAATGGGTGCGCCCGGCTTTCTCAAGCTCGCTGGGCGATGTGACTGGCGATCTTCTCGGAGAAGTCGGCGAGAGACACCGCACCGAGGTCTTGGTTGCCCCGGGCGCGCACCGCAACGGAGCCGTTTGCCTTTTCCTTGTCGCCAACGACGAGGATGAACGGGACCTTTTGCATTGAATGCTCGCGGATTTTATAGTTAATCTTCTCGTTGCGCAAATCAGTCACCACTCTAACTCCTTGTTTTTGCAGCGTTTTCGCGATTTCGGCAACGTAGTCGGCCTGTGAATCCGTGATGCTGGCCACCACCACCTGCACCGGTGCCAGCCATACGGGCAGGGCGCCGGCGTGCTGCTCGATCAGGATGCCGATGAAACGCTCGAGGCTGCCGACGATGGCGCGGTGCAGCATCACGGGTGTGGCACGCTCGCCCGCTTCGGTCACAAATTCGGCACCCAGGCGTTCGGGCATCGAAAAATCGACCTGCATCGTTCCGCACTGCCATTGGCGACCCAGCGCGTCCTTCAGCGTGTATTCGATCTTCGGACCGTAGAACGCACCTTCGCCGGGTGACACCTCAAATTCACATCCCGAGCGACGCAGGCTTTCCATCAATGCGAACTCGGACTTGTCCCACACCTCGTCCGAGCCGATGCGCGCAACAGGCCGCGTGGCCACCTTGTAGATGATGTCGGTGAAGCCGAAGTCGGCGTAGACCTTTCGCAGCAACGCCGTGTAGGCCACGCACTCGTCGAGGATCTGCGCTTCGGTGCAGAAAATGTGGCCATCGTCCTGCGTGAACCCGCGCACGCGCATGATTCCGTGCAGCGAGCCGCTGGGCTCGTTGCGGTGACATTGGCCGAACTCGCCGTAGCGCAGCGGCAGATCGCGGTAGCTCTTGATGCCCTGCTTGTAGATCAGGATGTGGCCGGGGCAGTTCATCGGCTTCAACGCGTAGTCGCGCTTCTCCGATTCGGTGGTGAACATGCTCTCGCGGTACTTGTCCCAGTGCCCGGTTTTCTCCCACAGGCCTTGGTCCAGAATCTGCGGTCCCTTCACCTCCAGGTAACCGTTGTCGCGATACACCGCGCGCATGTACTGCTCGACCTGCTGCCACAGCGTCCAGCCTTTCGGATGCCAGAACACCAGTCCGGGCGCGTGCTCGTCGATGTGGAACAAGTCCAGTTCCCGGCCCAGCTTGCGGTGGTCGCGCTTCTCGGCCTCTTCCAGCATGTGCAGGTGCTGGGCCAGGTCTTCTTTCGTGGCCCACGCTGTGCCGTAGATGCGCTGCAGCATCTCGTTGCGGTGGTCGCCGCGCCAGTACGCGCCGGCCAGCTTCATCAGCTTGAAATGCTTCAGCTTGCCGGTGCTCGGCACGTGCGGGCCGCGGCACAGGTCTTCGAAGGCACCCTCGCGGTACAGAGACACATCCTGATCGGCCGGAATGCCGGCGATGATCTCGGCCTTGTAGTGCTCGCCGATGCTCTTGAAGTACGCCACGGCTTCGTCGCGGGGCAGCACCCGACGCTCGACCTTGTCGTCCCTCCGCGCCAACTCGGTCATCTTCGATTCGATGGCGGCGAGGTCATCGAGCGTGAACGGGCGCTTGTACGAAAAGTCGTAGAAGAAGCCGTTCTCGATCACCGGGCCGATCGTCACCTGTGCCTCCGGAAACAACTCCTTCACCGCGTAGGCCAGCAGGTGGGCCGTGGAATGGCGGATCACCTCTAGTCCGGCAGCATCTTTCTCGGTCACGATGGACAGTGAGGTGTCGTGCGCGATGAGATGGCTGGTGTCCACCACCCGGGCCGCGTCGCCCTGCCCCACACGTCCGGCGAGCGCAGCCTTGGCCAGGCCGCTGCCGATGCTGGCCGCGACTTCGGCCACTGTGACCGGGCCCGGGTACTCGCGCTTGGAACCGTCGGGCAGTTGAATCGAGATCATGGAAACTCCAGAAACAAAAAAGCGCGGGGATGAGCCGCGCTTTGAAAGATGCAGAAAAGAAAAAGTGCTGACGAAGCGCGGCCCGCTACACCTTGGAGGTGCGTGTGGTAGTTCGCGGTGTCATAACCATGATGCCTTTCTCGCTCTTTCAGTGGTTTTCGATGG
>JANNEI010000131.1:0-4326 GCA_031378565.1 Burkholderiales bacterium | reverse complement strand
GCCGCGCTGGTCAAGACCATTCAAACCGACACCCAGGATGCGGTGGCCGCGATGGAGCGATCCACGCAAGGCGTGGTCGAGGGAACGCGCCTGACCGACGCGGCCGGCAACGCGCTGGGCGACATCGACCGCGTGTCACGTCAGCTGTCCGAACTGATTGCGCAGATCTCGAACCAGGCGCTGCGCGAGGCCGAGTCCGCCAACGTGGTGGCCGCCAACATCCAGCACATTTTCGCGGTGACCGAGCAGACCGGCGAGGGCACGCGGTCCACCGCGCAGATGGTGCGTGAACTGTCGAAGACCGCGGAAGAGTTGAAGCAGTCGGTGGCCCGGTTCAAGATCGAATAGGTCCGCGACGCGGCCAGCGCGCTCAACTTCTCTCGCGATACGCGAACATCGAACCCGACCCCAAAGGCCCCGGATGGAAAGCTTGCTCCCCGCACCGACGCTGAGCGACATCGAAACCGGCGACGACCTCAGCGCGCTGGCTTGGGTGCACGACGAACTTCGCCGCTCGCTCGACGCGGCGCACAAGGCGTTGCGCCGTTTCGTGAAGGAAGCCGAGGCGATGTCCGGCTCCGACGTGGACGCTGTCGATCCGGTGGTGCTGCGCACGGCGCGCCAGCAGATTCACCAGGGCGTGGGTGCGCTGGAGCTGGTCGGGTTGCCTGCCGCCGCCACCCTGCTGCGGGCTTGTGAAGCCGCCGTGGCGCGTTATGTGGCCAAGCCACACAAGCTCAACACGCTGGTGGTCGACGACATCGAGCGCGCGTCGTTTGCCCTGCTCGACTATCTGGCGCGCATGCTGGCCGGCAAGTCCGTCTCGGCCCTGTCGCTGTTTCCCCAGTACCGGGCGGTGCAGGAGGCAGCGGGGGCAAGCCGTGTCCACCCGGCCGACCTGTGGGCCTTCGACTGGCAATGGCGCGATTTGCCCGTTGATGCAAACGCCGTGCCTCGCGACCCGGATGTAGCCACCCACGGCGCGTTCGAGCGGCAGTTGCTGGTCTTGATGCGTGGCTCGCCGGCACCCGCCATGCGCCGCCTGAGCGACATCTGTGCCGGCCTCGGTGCGGGGACGTCCACCCCGCAGACGGCGACGCTGTGGAAGCTGGCCGCCGCCGTGTTCGAGGCGCAGGCCCAGGGGCTGCTGAAGCCGGATGTTTTCAGCAAGCGCGTCGCCTCGCGGCTGCTTGCCCAGCTTCGCATCGTCGAACGCGGCGATGGCGATGTGTCTGAACGGCTGGCGCAGGACCTGCTGTTTTTCTGCGCCCAGGCCGATTCGCCGGGTGATGGCCGGGGGGCGGGGCGCCTGGCTTCAGTGCGTCAGGTCTACGGACTGGCCCACCATCTGCCCACCGACTACACGACCAGCGTGCTCGGTCGGTTCGACCCGGCCTGGGTTGCCCAGGCACGCAAGCGGGTGGCGGCGGCCAAGGAATCGTGGTCCGCCGTGGCGGGCGGCGAAATGCATCGTCTGAGCGGCCTCGCAGAGCAGTCGGCGCTGGTCAGCGACTCCCTCAAGCGCCTGTTCAGGTCGGGTGACTCACTCGCCAATGAATTGCAGCAAGCGGTTGCACAGACCCAGCTGTCGGGTCTTGTGCCGCCCGCTGCGCTGGCGATGGAAGTGGCCACCGCTCTGCTGTACGTTGAAGCGTCACTCGAAGACGCCGCGTTCGACGCGCCCGAGGAGTCGGTTCGCGTGCAGCGCCTGGCGGAGCGCATTGCATCGGTCGGACGCGGCGAGTCGGCCCACCCGCTCGAAAGCTGGATGGAGGACCTGTACCGGCGTGTCTCCGACCGGCAAACCATGGGCAGCGTGGTGCAGGAATTGCGCGTGTCCTTGTCCGAAGCCGAGCGACTGATCGACCAGTTCTTTCGCAACCCGGCCGAGCGCAACGTTCTCATCCCGGTGCCGCAGCAGTTGTCCGCGATGCGTGGGGTCTTGTCGGTGCTGGGCATGGACCACGCGTGCGCGACCCTGCTGCGCATGCGCGACGATGTCGAAGGGCTGGTGTCCACCGAAGTCGATCCGGCGCGCGTCGCGCAGGCGGGTGTCTTCGACCGGCTGGCCGACAACCTCGGTGCGCTCGGTTTCCTGATCGACATGCTGAGCGTGCAGCCGCAGTTGGCCAAGGCCATGTTCACCTTCGATGCGGCGGCGGGCACGCTCAGCCCCGTCATGGGCCGCAGCGAGCAGCGCTCGCGTCCGGTTGCCTATGCACCGGCCAGCGCGCCACCGGTCGAACCCCGCCTGATCGAGCAGGCGCAGATGCTCGCCTTCACCTCCGTGCGTGAGGACGTGTCCATCGAAGAGGTGTCGCGCGACCTCGAGCGGCTGTCGCACGAGGCCCACGTGGCCGACCAGCCGTCGCTCGCCGCCACCGTTCTGGAGGCGCGAAACGCGATCGAGAACGCCACCGACGATGCGGACGTCGCCGCCGCACGCGGGCAACTGTCCGAGGCGCTTGTGGACTTCGTGGCCACGGCGTCGGAGCCGGTGGGACTGGAGCCAGACGTGGTGGCGCAGCGCGCCGAGCCCCCGGCAGCGGGCGGACTCATGGTCATCGACCTGGCCGACGACGACGAGATGCGGGAAATCTTCCTCGAAGAAGCCCGCGAAGTGCTGCACGACGCCGAAACGGCCTGTTCGGACTTGTCGCATGCGCCGGGCGACCTGGCCGCGCTGACCACCGTGCGCCGCGCCTTCCACACGCTGAAGGGCAGCTCCCGCATGGTCGGGTTGAAGGACTTCGGCGAAGCCGCCTGGGCCTGCGAACAGCTCTACAACACCCGATTGGCCGAGCAACAGCCGGCTGACGAGGCGTTGCTGGAATTCACCGGCTGGTCGCTGGGCACCCTCGGCCACTGGGTCGACGACATTGCCCAGCGGCGTGATGTTCAGCACTCTGCCGAACAGATTCAATCGGCGGCGCGCTCGCTGGACAAGCCGGCACCGACGCTCGAATCCGAGCAACGTGCGGCCGCGGTATCGGCATTTGCCGACCTGACCGTGCCGGCCGAATTCAGCCCGTCGCCCGAGCTGCCGGCCGACGAGGCAGTGCCCACCTTCGAGCTGGACCTGTCGCTGCTCGACACACCACTCGAACCGCTGCCTGCCGACCTGGCGGTGCCGTTGAACCTCGACGCGGCCGACGCCGACTCGATGTTCGACCGGTTCGATGCCATTCCCGAAGAATCCGCCTTCGACGACGCCGAGGACCCGACCCAGGTCATCGTGCCAGCGCTGGCGGACGAGGCCGACCTGCCATTGAATCTGCTTGATCTTGACCTCGGTGTCGAGGTGGCCGCTGCTGCGGCCGAGCCGCTTCCTGATCTGCCGGTCGTCGTGGCACCTGTCTTCGACGAGGAGGAACAAGTCAAGCATGTCGGCGCGTTGCGCATCGGCATCCCGCTGTTCAACATCTACCTGAATGAAGCGGACGAGCTGTCGCGTCGCCTGACCACCGAAGTGGCCGAGTGGTCGATGGAGTTGCACCGGCCCGTCGGCGAGACGTCGATCGCACTCGCCCATTCGCTGGCAGGCAGCTCGGCAACCGTCGGCTTCACCGATCTGTCGCAGTTGGCGAGGGCCCTCGAGCATGCACAAATGCGCTCGCAGGCCATCGGCCACGGCAACGATGAAGAAGGCCGGCTGTTCGTGCATGCCGCAGAAGAAATCCGTCGCCTGTTGCACCAGTTTGCGGCTGGCTTCCTGAAGGAGCCGCAGCCGGAGTTGATGCAGCGCCTGCTCGATCACGAGATCAGCTCGGCGCGGCGGCTGGAGGCCTCGACCGCCGCCCACGACCTGGTCGAGGAAGTGACCGACGCGGGCGCGCTGGACAGCGTGGTGTCCGCGCCGGTGCCCTTGCTTGTCGACGCGGTGGCCGACGTTGTGCCGCAGCCGGTGGCCGAGGAGGTGCCGCATGAAGCCAGCGCCCACGCCGGCATCGACGCTGTGGCCGCGCCGCAGCCGGAAATCGTCGCGCCGGAAATCACCGCGCCAGACGTGCCAGTCGCCGATACCGGATTCGATGCGGTGGAAACTCGCTTCGACCCGCTGGGCGTTGTGGAACTCATGCCGTTCGTCGCCATCCCAGCGGCCGCCGGCACGCCCGCGACAGCGCGTCGTGATGTGCCCGATGTCGATGACGACCTCGACTCGGTCGACGCACTCGACGCCGAGCTGTTCCCGATCTTCGAAGAAGAGGGTGCAGAGCTGCTGCCGCAACTCTCGGCCAAGCTGCGCGATTGGGCCAGGCGGCCGAACGACCCAGGCCATGCCACCGCCAGCATGCGCACCCTGCACACGCTGAAGGGCGGCGCACG
>JANNEI010000127.1:0-12073 GCA_031378565.1 Burkholderiales bacterium | reverse complement strand
GGCATCACCCACGCGGCGCTGTGCGAGCGCGTCGAAGACAAGCTGCTCAAGTACGACCGCTTCCGCCAGAAGGTGGTGCTCGACGCGATGGGTGCCAACTGGGTCGACGACGCCGACTTCGATATTCACCGTCATGTGCTGCACGAAACGCTGGCCAGGCATCGCGGCCAGTCCGAGCGCAGCGCACTGCAGGAACACGCCGGCGCACTGGCCAACACGCCGCTCGACCCCGACCACCCGCTGTGGCAGTTTCACCTCATCGACGACTACGAGGGCGGCAGCGCCCTGGTCGCGCGCGTGCACCACTGCATCGGCGACGGCATCGCTCTCATTTCGGTGATGCTCTCCATCACCGACGGCGGCATGGACCCGCCCAGGCGCAAGCGCCGCGAGGCCCCCGAGGCCGAGCCCGACTGGCTGTCCGACGCGGTCGTCAAGCCGCTGACCGATCTGGCCAGCAAGGCCATCGGCATGTACGGCGGCGGCGTCGGCAAGACGATGGAGATGCTGTCGAACCCGCAGCAGGGTTTGCTCGGTTCGCTCGACATGGCGCGCACCGGGGCCAAGGTGCTGGGTGATGTGGCCGCGATGGCGCTGCTGGCCGACGACTCGCCGACGCGCCTGAAGGGCAAGCCCATCGGCCAGAAGATCGTGGCCTGGGGCGAGCCGATGCCGCTCGACCGAGTCAAGATCGTCGGCAAGGCGCTCAACTGCTCCATCAACGACGTGCTGCTGTCCTGCGTGGCCGGTGCGATTGGCGAGTACCTGCGCTCGCATGGCGACGACCCCACCGGCCAGGAAATTCGCGCGATGGTGCCGGTGAACTTGCGGCCGATGGAGAAAGCCTGGCAACTCGGCAACCGCTTCGGTCTGGCGCCGCTGGTGTTGCCGATCGGCATCGAGAACCCGGTCGAGCGGGTATACGCCGTGCGCCGCCGCATGAGCGAGTTGAAGGAGAGCTACCAGCCGCTGCTGGCGTTCGCCGTGCTGTCGGTGGCCGGGCTGATGATCAAGCCGGTGCAAGACGCCATCCTCGGCATGTTCGCCAAGAAGGCCACCGCCGTGATGACCAACGTGCCCGGTCCCGCCGTGCCGCTGAAGTTCTGCGGCTCCACGCTGCGCCAGAACATGTTCTGGGTGCCCGCGTCCGGCAACATCGGCGTCGGCGTCAGCATCCTGTCGTACGGCGGCGGCGTGCAGTTCGGGTTGATCACCGACAAGCATCTGTGCCCCGATCCGCAGGCCATCATCGACCGCTTCGAGCCCGAGTTCGAGCGGCTGCTGACGGTGACGTTGATGTTGCCTTGGGGGGAGGGCGGGTGAGCGACCGCAGCGCTGTCGATTCCCGAAGCGCACAGGATCGCTGTGCCGCAGTCTAAGAAATCAAAGCAGCGCCTGGGTGTTCCGAATGAGGCAGTTCGACGACCGCGTGGAGAAGTACAAGGCGGGTCACCGGGACTTCGCCGTCGCTAGCCTTCAAAGTCGAAGCCTGACTCCCAGCGATGACTCACCAAACCAAGGATTTCATCGCCCATTCAGGGCAGGGCTACTTTTTTTCTTGGTGAATGAATGAGGCCGGGGAAGTGCGCCGAATTCAAGCCTTTCTTCAGACCGCTGCTGGCTGAAATACGCGAATTCGCGGCGCGATCAGCGCGCGCAAATCGCGATCAGCGACTCGCATGTCGTACTCCGCTTGCAGGTTCAGCCAGAACCGTGGCTCCATGCCGAAGAAGAGGCCCAGACGCAGGGCGGTGTCGGCAGTGATCGGCCGTTGAGCGTGAACCAACTCGCTGATGCGGCTGGGGGAAACATCGATGTCCGCTGCCAGCTTGCGGGCGCTGATTTGCATCGGCTTCATGAAGTCCTCGAACAGCACTTCACCCGGGTGGATTTCGTCAAGCAGTTTGGGCATGTTCCGCACTCCTAGTGGTAGTCGACGATTTCGACGCTGTGCGCTGAGTCTTCCCGCCAGACAAAACACACCCGCCACTGGTCATTGATACGAATGCTTTGCTGGCCTTTGCGATTGCCCCTCAGCGCTTCCAATTGATTGCCTGGCGGGACCCTCAGACTCGCGAGTTCGGTTACAGCGTGCAGTTGCAAAAGTTTGCGCCTGGCCACGCGTTCGATGTTCTTGAACCGGGGCACCGACTGGCTGTGGAACAGCGTCTCCGTGTCATGGCACTCGAATGAACGGATCATTGACCATTTTGTTCCGCGTGGCGGAATCTGTCAAACGGATTGGTTCGTTCTCCTGCGGGGACTGAGCGTCACTCGGCGACTCAACAGCATGAAGGTGCTGTCAACCTCAGTCCTCCAGCTCCGCCTTCGCCATCTCCACATCCAGCCGCTCCATCGCGTCCATTGCGGTGCATGCCGCCGCGTCTTCATACAGCTTGGTGGCTTCCTTCATTTTCTTGTCGCCTTCCAGCATCACCAGGCCGTTGGCGTACTCGACCATCGCGATCGGTGAGGTCGGGTTGAGCTTGAGCGCGGTCTTGAACATGTTCAGGCCGGCGTCCTTGCTTGCACCCTGGGTGCGTCCCAGCAATGAGCCGACCTTGTCGATCACCTCGGCATGAAACGCGCCCAGCGCGATGTGCGCATCCGCGTGCTTGGGTTGCAGCTGGATCGCGGTTTCGAGCGCACCCTTGACCTTGCTGCCCAGGCCTTGTGCCAGCGCTTTGGTGATGCTGATGCCCTGGCTGTAACGGCCCAGTGCGTAGGCCATGAAATAGTGGGCGTTGGCGTTGCCAGGGTCGGTGCCGGTCTGCGCTTCGGCGCGGGCGGCGACCTCCTGGAACATCGCGAGCTTCGTCTTTTCGTTTTTCTCAAGGTAGTTGGCGTAGATGGACTGCGCCTTGTTGGCCACCGTGATGCCTGCGTCGCCCGCTGTGACGCCAGCCTCGGCCGCTTTCTGGAACTCGCCGGCGTGGAACAGCGCCCATGCGGCCAGCACCTTCTCGTCTTTCGGCAGCGGTTCTGCATCGCCGGCGTGCAGCCGGGCCCAGTTCTTCTTGAGGGCCGCCGTGCTCAAGGTGTAGCCACCGGCGTCGTAGGGAAAGGCAGTCCATTTGGCCATCTTGATGTCTCCGTCAGGGGTGGTTGTGGTCAAGGTTTGGTGTACTGCCCGACGAGGCCCAGCAGGTGGTCTTTTTGCGCCGGCTCCAGGTACGGCATCAGCAGGCTCAGTACGTGGAAGGCACCGCGCAGCAGCGCTGCGCCGGCGTTTTCGGGTTCGAGCGCACGGCGTGGGTCGCGCACGTATTCGTAGCTCAGCCAGTAGGTCAGCACCACGACCATGGCCGTGGCCACCGATTCGGCCTCGCGCAGGTCGATGCGCATCGCGTTGCCGCGGCCCATGCCGTCGAGGACGCTTTGTACAGCGCGCGATTTGTTCTTCAGCACAAACTGGAAATGCGTTTCCAGGCGCCGGTTCTTGCTGAGCAGGTCGTTCAGATCGCGGTACAAGAAACGGTACTGCCAGATCAGCTCGAACAGCATGTGGAAGAACAGCCAGGCGTCTTCCACGTTGCGCACGTTGTCGGCCGCCTGCAGCAGTTCGTTCAGCGACTTTTCGTAGCGGTCGAACAGGCTGTTGATCAGCTCGTCCTTCGCCGGGTAGTGGTAGTACAGGTTGCCGGGGCTGATGTTCAGCTCGGCCGAGATCAGTGTGGTCGACACGTTCGGCTCGCCGAAGCGGTTGAACAGCTCGAGGGTGACTTCCAGAATTCGCTCTGCCGTGCGGCGCGGCTTCTTGGCTTGGGTGGCCATGGTGGGGTTGGGTGCGTGCGGGGTCAGGTTGGTTTGCGGCCAATCTAGCACCAAGATTGCAGCCGTCCAATGGCGGGCACCCCAATAGGCGGCGGTGGTCGCGCCGCAGGAATCGGGTCGGCTGCCTACAATCAGCCCCCTCATGACATCTCATATTTCGCCTGCATCCCCGGCAATTTCCTTCCAGCATGTCAGCAAGGTGTACGGCGACAAGTCGGGTGCGGTCAAGGCGCTCGACGATGTGTCGTTCGACATCCAAGCCGGCGAATTCTTCGGCCTGCTCGGCCCGAATGGCGCGGGCAAGACCTCGCTGATCAGCATCCTGGCCGGCCTGTCACGCGCCAGCAGCGGCAGTGTGACGGTGCATGGATTCGACGTGGTGTCCGACTACGCGGCAGCTCGCCACAGCCTGGGCATCGTGCCGCAAGAACTGGTGTTCGACCCGTTCTTCAGCGTGCGCGAGTCGCTGCGCATCCAGGGCGGCTACTTCGGTGTGCGCAACAACGACGACTGGATCGACGAGCTGCTGAGCAGCCTGGGCCTGGCCGACAAGGCCGACGCCAACATGCGCCAGCTGTCGGGGGGCATGAAGCGGCGCGTGCTGGTGGCGCAGGCGCTGGTGCACCGCCCGCCGGTGATCGTGCTCGACGAGCCCACCGCGGGGGTGGACGTGGAGTTGCGCCAGACGTTGTGGCAGTTCGTGGCCAAGCTCAACAGGCAGGGCCACACCGTGCTGCTCACCACCCACTATCTGGAAGAGGCCGAGGCGTTGTGTGGCCGCATTGCGATGCTCAAGCAGGGACGCATGGTGGCGCTGGCCCGCACCTCGGCGCTGCTGGCCGGCACGGCCACCACCATGATGCGGTTCAAGCTGGACACGCCGCTGCCGCCCGCACTGGCGGCGCAGGCCCGCGTGACCGGTCGCATCGTGCAGGTGAAGGCGCACGACGCGGCCGAGGTCGAACAGGTGCTGGCCACGCTGCGCGCCGCAGGTTGCCAGCCCGAAGACCTGGAAATCGGCCGCGCCGACCTGGAAGACGTGTTTCTGGAAATCATGCAAGGCGAACCGAACCGGGTGGCCGCATGACGACGCAACCTGCCTTGATCAAGCCGCGCCAGTTCGGCGTGCTGTCGGGCACGCGCACCCTGCTCTACAAGGAGGTGCTGCGCTTCTGGAAGGTCAGTTTCCAGACCGTGGCCGCGCCGGTGCTCACCGCCGTGCTCTACCTGCTGATCTTCGGCCACGTGCTGGAGGACCACGTGAAGGTGTTCGAGTCGGTCGGCTACACCAGCTTCCTGATCCCCGGCCTGGTGATGATGAGCGTGCTGCAGAACGCGTTCGCGAACAGCAGCTCGTCGCTCATCCAAAGCAAGATCACCGGCAACCTGGTGTTCCTGTTGGTCGCGCCGTTGTCGCACTGGGCCTGGTTCGTGGCCTACGTGGGTGCATCGGTGGTGCGCGGCCTGGTGGTGGGCGCGGGCGTGCTGCTGGTGACGATGTGGTTCGCGCCGCTGCACCTGGTGCAGCCGCTGTGGGTCGTCGTCTTCACCCTGGCCGGCGCCGTGATGATGGGCGCGCTGGGTTTGATCGCTGGCTTGTGGGCTGAAAAGTTCGACCAGATCGCCGCCTTCCAGAACTTCATCATCATGCCGATGACGTTCCTGTCGGGCGTGTTCTATTCGATCGGCTCGCTGCCGCCGTTCTGGCAGGGCATCAGCCACCTGAACCCGTTTTTCTACATGATCGACGGCTTTCGGCATGGCTTCTTCGGCGTCAGCGATGTGTCGCCCTGGGTCAGCCTGGCGGTCGTTGGCAGCAGCCTGGTGATCGTCTGCGGCATCTGCCTGCGGCTGCTGCGCACGGGCTACAAAATTCGTCACTGAGCGATAATTCGGGCATGTCCGACCCCACACCCTCCGAAGTCGAGCGCTTCATTGCAAATGGCCTGGCCTGCGAGCACATCGAGGTGGACGGGGACGGTCGCCATTTCTTCGCCACCATCGTCTCAAGCGCGTTTCAGGGGGCCAGCCGCGTGGCCCGCCACCAGCAGGTCTACAAGGCCCTGGGCGAGCGGATGCGAGAGCAAATTCATGCCTTGTCGATGAAGACACTGACACCGGCCGAGTGGGCTGCCGACAACCCGGCAGCCACGCCCGCCCCCAACCACCACCACTGAATTCCGCCGCAGTGTTCGCTGCGGCGTCTGTGCCTGCAAATTGCAGGTTCCAGAGGCTGTGCGGGCATGGGCAAACAAGCGCATGGACAAACTTCTGATTCGTGGTGGCCGCTCCCTCGAGGGCGAAGTCGCCGTGTCCGGTGCCAAGAATGCGGCGTTGCCTGAGTTGTGCGCCGCCTTGCTCACGGATGAGCCGGTCACGCTGACCAACGTGCCGCAGCTGCACGATGTCAGCACCATGCTCAAGCTGCTGCGCAACATGGGTGCCACGGTCGAGCGGCGCGACGACCAGCCCAATGTGGTGACGCTGAACGCGGGCACGGTGACCACACCCGAAGCGCCTTACGACCTGGTCAAGACGATGCGCGCGTCGATCCTGGCGCTGGGCCCGCTGCTGGCGCGCTTCGGCGAGGCGACGGTGTCACTGCCTGGCGGCTGCGCCATCGGCTCTCGGCCGGTCGACCAGCACATCAGGGGCCTGCAGGCGATGGGGGCCGAGATCACGGTCGAGCATGGCTACATCATCGCGAAGACAACGCGGCTGAAGGGCGCGCGCATCACCACCGACATGGTGACCGTCACCGGCACCGAAAACTTCCTGATGGCCGCGGCGCTGGCCGACGGTGAGACGCTGCTGGAGAACGCGGCGCAAGAGCCCGAGATCAGCGACCTGGCCGAAATGCTGATCGCGATGGGTGCGCAGATCGAAGGCCACGGCAGCAGCAGGATTCGCATCCAGGGTGTGGAGCGACTGCACGGCCTGTCGGGCTCGATCAGCCACCGCATCGTGCCCGACCGCATCGAGGCCGGCACCTTTCTGTGCGCGGTGGCCGCGGCCGGTGGCAGCGTGGTGCTGCGCCAGGCCCGCGCCGACCACCTGGATGCGGTGATCGACAAGTTGCGTGAGGCCGGCGTGACCATCGAATCCGGGCCCGACTGGATCAAAGTCAGCCACCACCAGCGCCCGCGCGCTGTGAGCTTTCGCACCAGCGAATACCCGGCTTTTCCGACCGACATGCAGGCGCAGTTCATGGCGCTGAACTGCATTGCCGAAGGCTCGTCGAAAGTGACCGAAACCATCTTCGAGAACCGCTTCATGCATGTGAATGAACTGGTGCGCCTGGGCGCGAAGATCGAGGTCGATGGCCGCCTGGCGGTGGTGCAGGGCGTGGCCCGGTTGTCGGGTGCCACCGTGATGGCGACCGACTTGCGTGCGTCGGCGGGGCTGGTGATCGCCGGGCTGATCGCCGAAGGTGAAACGGTGATCGACCGCATCTATCACCTCGACCGCGGCTACGACCGGATGGAAGCCAAACTGCGCGGCATCGGCGCCGATATCGAGAGAATCAAGTGATTACGCTGGCTCTTTCCAAAGGAAGAATTTTCGACGAGACCGTGCCGTTGCTGAAAGCCGCGGGCATCGAGATCAGCGAAGATCACGAGAAGTCGCGCAAGCTGATCATCGGCACCAACCGGCCGAACGTGCGCGTGGTGCTGGTGCGCGCCACCGACGTGCCGACCTACGTGCAGTACGGCGGTGCGGACCTGGGTGTGACCGGCAAGGACACGCTGATCGAGCATGGCGGTGCCGGGCTGTACCAGCCGCTGGACTTGCAAATCGCCAACTGCCGGATGAGCGTCGCGGTGCGCGCCGATTTCGACTACGACAGCGCGGTGAAGCAGGGTTCGCGCATCCGTGTCGCCACCAAGTTCACCCGAATTGCCAGCGAACACTTCGCCACCAAGGGCGTGCACGTGGACCTGATCAAGCTTTACGGCTCGATGGAGCTGGCACCGCTGACCGGCCTGGCCGACGCCATCGTGGACCTGGTGTCCACCGGCAGCACCTTGCGCGCCAACCATTTGGTCGAGGTCGAAGAGATCATGCAAATCTCGTCGCGCCTGGTCGTCAACCAGGCGTCTCTGAAACTCAAGCGCGAGCCGATCCGCGCCATCATCGATGCGTTCGCATCGGCCATCGCAGCGTCCGCAACGTCGTCGCCATGACAGTCACCATTCGCCAGCTCGCCACCACCGCGCCCGACTTCGAAGCAGCCTTCCAGCGCGTGCTGCACTGGTCTGCCGAGACCGATCACGCGATCGAGGAGCGCGTGGCTGCGATCCTGGCCGATGTGCAGTCGCGTGGCGATGCGGCGCTGCTGGAGTACACGCAGCGCTTCGACCGCGTCAGCGCGCAAACGGTGGCCGAACTGGAGATTCATCGTGCCGAATTGCTGGCCGCGCTGGACGCCATCACGCCCGCGCAGCGCGCCGCGCTGGAGGCGGCGGCCGATCGGGTGCGCAGCTACCACCAACGGCAGCTCGACGCCTGCGGCCGCTCGTGGAGCTACCGCGAAGAAGACGGCACGCTGCTGGGCCAGAAGGTCACGCCGCTGGACCGCGTGGGCATCTACGTGCCGGGCGGCAAGGCGGCGTATCCGTCCAGCGTGCTGATGAGCGCGGTGCCGGCCAAGGTGGCGGGTGTCGGCGAAATCATCATGGTGGTTCCGACGCCGAACGGAGAACGCAATGCTCTGGTGCTCGCCGCTGCCGCGATTGCCGGCGTCGACCGCGTGTTCACGCTCGGCGGCGCTCAGGCCGTGGCAGCACTGGCGTATGGAACAAAAACGATTCCCCCGGTGGACAAGATCACCGGCCCGGGCAATGCGTACGTTGCCAGCGCCAAGCGCCGCGTGTTCGGCAAGGTGGGCATCGACATGATTGCCGGGCCGAGTGAAATCCTGGTGCTGGCCGACGGCAGCACGCGGGCCGACTGGGTGGCGATGGACTTGTTCAGCCAGGCCGAGCACGACGAGATGGCGCAAAGCATCTTGCTGTGCCCCGATGCCGCCTACATCGCCGAGGTGAAGTCGGCCATCGACCGGCTGATCGGCGAGATGCCGCGCCAGGCCGTGATCCGCGCGTCGCTCGAAGGCCGCGGCGCGCTGGTCCACACCCGCAGCATGGAAGAGGCTTGCGCCCTCAGCAACCGCGTCGCGCCCGAACACCTCGAAGTCAGCTCGCGCGACCCGCACCGCTGGGAGCCGCTGCTGCGCCACGCCGGGGCGATCTTCCTCGGGGCTTTCACCAGCGAGAGCCTCGGCGACTACTGCGCTGGCCCGAACCACGTGCTGCCCACCTCGGGCACCGCGCGCTTCTCGTCGCCGCTGGGCACCTACGACTTTCAAAAGCGCAGCAGCCTGATCGAGGTGAGCGAGGCGGGTGCGCAGAAGCTCGGTTTGTTCGCTGCCGAACTGGCTTATGGCGAGGGCTTGCAGGCGCATGCGCGTGCAGCAGAAATGCGGCTCAAACGCGACTGAATTGTTGACACGAACTTCGTGTTGCACGAAACTAGTGTTCTTAGTGTCTCAAGTTCAGCGATGAAAAATGTCACCGTCAGCATGGAAGAGGGTGTTGCCGACTGGGCGCGCATGGAAGCTGCGCGGCGCAACACCAGTGTGTCGCGACTGATCGGCGAGATGCTGGCCGAGAAGATGCGGCACGACGATGCGTATGAGCGAGCCATGAACGAATGGCTGGGCCGCGATCTGGGCTGGAAGTCTGACGGCGCGCCTTATCCCACGCGCGAAGAAACCAATGATCGCAGTCTTCGTTGACACCAACGTCCTGCTGTACAGCGAAGACGGGTCCGATCCCGCCAAACAGGCGCGAGCGGTCGACTGGTTGCGTGCGTTGTGGCTGCGGCGTCTCGGCCGACTCAGCACCCAGGTGCTCAACGAGTTCTATTCCAATGCCACGCGCAAGCTGAAGCCGCCGATGCCACAGGGCGATGCACGTGCCGAGGTGCGGCGCTACCAGCGCTGGCAGCCGTGGCTGCTGGATCACGCGACGGTAGAAACCGCGTGGTCGGTTCAAAGCCGTTTTCAGCTGAGCTACTGGGATGCTCTGATCGTTGCCGCCGCGCAGGCGCAAGGCTGTCGCTATCTGCTGTCTGAAGGCATGCAACACCAACAAGTGATGGACCAGATGCAGATCATCAACCCCTTCCTCATCGGTCCCGAAATGCTCGACACCGCCCGATGATTTCTCTCGCTGACCGGATGCAAATAGCGATGCGCCGGGACGTGCAGTCGATGCACGGCTACGCGGTGCAGCCATCGGCCGGCATGGTCAAGGTCGACACGATGGAGAACCCGTTTCAGCTGCCCGAACTCCTGCGTCGCGCCTTGGGCGAGCGGTTGGCGCAAGTCGCGTTGAACCGCTATCCCGCCGAACGCGGCGACGTGCTGCGTGCCGCCCTGGCGGCGCACGCCGGCATGCCCGAGGGCTGCGACATCATGCTGGGCAATGGCTCGGACGAGTTGATCTCGATGCTGGCGCTGGCTTGCGACCTGCCTGGCGCAACGGTGCTGGCACCGCTGCCGGGCTTCGTGATGTACGAACTGTCGGCAAGGTTGCAGGGCCTGAAGTTCGTCGGCGTGCCCACCACGCCCGACTTCGAACTCGACCTGCCGGCCATGCTGGCGGCGCTGCGCGAACACCAGCCTGCGCTGGTCTATCTGGCCTACCCGAACAACCCGACCGCGAATTTATGGAACGACGCGGCGATCGACGCCGTGATCGACGCCGCACCCGGCCTGGTCGTGATGGACGAGGCCTACCAGCCGTTTGCTGCGCGCGACTCGATGCACCGCCTCAAGCGGCATGACCATGTGCTGCTGATGCGCACCATGAGCAAGTTCGGGCTGGCCGGCGTGCGCATCGGCTACCTGATCGCCCGCCGGGAGTTGATCGCCGAGATCGACAAGCTGCGCCCGCCGTTCAACGTCAGCGTGCTCAATTGCGAGGCCGCGCTGTTCGCGCTGGAACACGCCGACGAATATGCGCGGCAGGCGGCCGTGATCCGCGCCGAGCGCGAGAAGCTTCAGGCGCAGTTGCGCGACCTGCCCGGCGTGCAGGCCTTTGCCAGTGATGCGAACATGATTCTGTTGCGCGTGCCGGATGCGAAGCTCGCCTTCGAGGGCATGAAGGCACGCGGCGTGCTGGTCAAGAACATTTCCGGACTGCACCCGCTGCTGGCCAACTGCCTGCGCATCACGGTGGGCACGCCGGATGAAAATGTCCTGACGATGAATGCCTTGAAAGCGAGCCTGACATGACACCAGCGACCACCGCACCGCGCGAAGCGGATGTCACCCGCAACACCGCCGAAACGCAAATTCGCGTCGCGATCAAGCTCGACGGCAGCGGTGCCTCGACCCTCGCCACCGGCATCGGTTTCTTCGACCACATGCTCGACCAGATCGCGCGCCACGGCTTGATCGACCTCGACATCACTGCCAAGGGCGACCTGCACATCGATGGCCACCACACCGTCGAAGACGTGGGCATCACGCTGGGCAGGCGATGGCCAAAGCGGTGGGCGACAAGAAAGGCCTGCGCCGCTACGGCCACGCCTATGTGCCGCTGGACGAAGCGCTGTCGCGCGTGGTGATCGACTTTTCGGGCCGGCCCGGGTTGCACATGCGGGTCGATTTCAAGAGCGGCATGATCGGCTCGCTCGATTCGCAACTGGTCTACGAATTCTTCCAGGGCTTCTCGAACCACGCCGGCGTGACGCTGCACATCGACAACCTGCACGGCGACAACGCGCACCACCAGTGCGAGACGATCTTCAAGGCCTTCGCCCGCGCGCTGCGCATGGCGCTCGAAATCGACCCGCGCGCCGCCAACGTGATCCCTTCGACAAAAGGGTCCTTGTGACATGAAACGGACCGTCGCCGTCGTCGACTACGGCATGGGCAACCTGCGCTCGGTGTCGCAGGCGGTGATGCATGTGGCGCGCGATTCGGGTGTCGACGTGATCGTCACCTCGAAGCCGGACGAGGTTTACGCCGCCGAGCGCGTCGTGCTGCCGGGCCAGGGTGCCATGCCCGACTGCATGCGCGAACTGCGCGAATCCGGCTTGCAAGACGCGGTGCTGCACGCTGCAGCCAGCAAGCCGCTGATGGGCGTGTGCATCGGCATGCAGATGCTGTTGTCGCGCAGCGAGGAAGGCCCGCCTGGTGTCGGAACTGCGGGCTTGGGCCTGATCGACGGCGAGGTCATCCGTTTCCGGCTCGAAGGCCGCCTGCAGCCCGATGGCAGCCGCTACAAGGTGC
>JANNEI010000104.1:0-25427 GCA_031378565.1 Burkholderiales bacterium | reverse complement strand
CCGGAACCAACCCGGCGGGCAACGTGCTGACCAACGACACCGACGTGGACTCGGGCGACAGCAAGACCGTGTCCGCGATTTCAGGGGTGGGCGTCGGCACCGTCGGCGGCACCACAGCAGGACTGTTCGGCAGTCTGGCGTTGACCGCCACCGGCAGCTATGTCTACACCGTCAACAACAACCTGGCCGCGGTGCAGGCCCTGCGCAACGCCAGCGACACCCTCACCGACACCTTCACCTACACCGTGCGCGATGCCGCCGGTGCCACGTCGCAGGCCACCCTCACGGTCACGGTCGCAGGTGCCAACGACGCGCCGGTGGCCACTGACGACATCGTGATCACCAACATTGCTGCGGGTCAGGACATTGCAGTTTCGGCCAGCGCGTTGACGTTGAACGACACCGATGTGGACAACGCCACGAGGCTGAACATTTCGAACAGCTACAACGCGCAGAACGGCACCGTCGCTGGCACCGCGCCGGTGATCTTCCGCGACACGGTCGGGGTCGGCGTCAACGCGCAGATCCAGGCCGAGTCCAGCGTGTTCCCTGGCGACTCTGAAACCAATGCCCTGAACAACAGCATTGCCAGCGC
This sequence comes from Burkholderiales bacterium, assembly GCA_031378565.1. Classification (GTDB taxonomy): domain Bacteria; phylum Pseudomonadota; class Gammaproteobacteria; order Burkholderiales; family Burkholderiaceae_C; genus JANYJJ01. The sequence continues at coordinate 24,832 of JANNEI010000104.1, read as the reverse complement.
CTACGAAATCGCCCGCGGCAGGTTCGGCCAGGTCAGTGCGGCCGATGCGCCTTACGTCGGCAACTCTGCGCTGCCGAGCTTCAAGTGGACCGGCCGCATCGACGACGTGAGCGGCACCGCTGCGGCAACCGACAAGGACTTCCTGAAGGTGTACCTGCGCGCAGGCGAAAAAATCGTTCTCGACATCGACGGTGCCGACAGCGGGCGGACCGACATCGGCAGCGACCCGAACGCGGTCGACATGCTGCTGCAGTTCTACAACGCGACCGGCACCCTGCTGGCGCAGAACGACGATGCGTTGCCTGGCGTCGGCGGCCTTGGCTCCGTCAAGAGCGGCTACCACGGCAACTCGCTGGACTCGTATCTCGAGTACACCGTGACAACGGCCGGCTACTACTACATCGAGGCGACCGCCTTCAACAACAACGGCAGCGGCATCGTGCAGGACGACGGCAACTACCAGTTGTGGATATCGGTGCAGCCCACCGCCACGGCCTACACCGCAACCTTCGACTACGACGTCAGCGACGGGGCATTGAGCGACAGCGGTCGCGTGTCGGTCACGACGGTGCAGGGCTCGACGCTCACCGGCGGCGCAGCGAACGAAATCCTGCTGGCTGGGGCCGGCAACGACACGCTGAACGGCGGCGGCGGCAACGACGTGCTGATGGGCGGCGCAGGCACCGACAACCTCACCGGCGGGGCAGGATCGGATGTGTTCAAGTGGGTGTTGGCCGACCGCGGCTTGCCGAACTCGCCGCCCACCGACACCGTCACCGACTTCATCAACGCGCCCGGCGGCGACCAACTCGACCTGCGTGACCTGCTGGTGGGCGAGAACTCGGGCAACCTGTCGAATTACCTGCACTTCACGACTTCGGGTGGCAACACGACGATCCAGATCAGCTCGACCGGTGCTTTCTCGGGCGGGTTCAGCGGACTGCTGGTGGATCAGGTGGTGCAGCTGACGGGTGTGAACCTGGTCGGCGGGTTTTCAACCGATGCACAGGTCATCAGCGACTTGCTGAACCGCGGCAAGCTGATCACCGACGGACCTTGATCCAGACCGCCACCACTGTTCTGCGCAGCCCGTTCCCTCCCATCACGGTTCTGCGCAGCCCGTTCTCTCCTTCCCCCTCGACGGGGGAAGGCCGGGATGGGGGTGTATTGGTGCCAGTGGGACAGGTGCGGGACTGACGGGTATTCGCAAACTTCGCCGCCACGCAACCCTGCCCCGTCACAGCGCAGGCACGGCGTAGAAAGTCACGCCATCAACCCACCCAATCCTCACGCTGCGCACTGGCCCACGGCCCGGTGATGCCGTCCACGCCGCACTGCCACAAGGTCTTCGCGTCGGCAGCGTCGACCACGCCCTCGGCAAACACCTGCACCGCCAGGCCATGCAGCAGGACCACCATGCTGCGCACGAAGTTGCTGCGGCTCGCATCACCGGCCACGCCCTGCGTCACCGAGGCGTCCAGCTTGGCGTAGTCCAGCCCCGCCTCGAACAGGCGGTCGATGTGGCCGAGCTGCGGCCCAGCGTGTTCCAGCCCGAACTTGGCGCCGGTGGCGCGCACTTGTCGGCCCAGTTCCTGCACCAGCGCAAAGTGCTCGACGGCCGCGACCTCCGGCACTTCCAGCCACAGCTGGCGGCTGGCACGCGGCAGCGACTGCAGCAGCGCCCGAAGCCGTGCCGCGAAGCCGCTGTCGGTGAGTGAAGCGGCGCTCAGGTTGACACAGCGCGACACACCGTCCAGTCCGATGTCGGCCAGCGCCAGACTGACTGCGCGCTCGTCCACCGCAGCCGTCACGCGGCTGCGCAAGGCCAGCGGCAGCCAGCGGGCGGCGGCCTCGAACGGGCCGTCAGCCTCCAGTTGAAGGCGCAGCGGGCATTCCAGATACACGACCTCGTGCACGGCGTTGATCAGCGGGTAGCGCGCGAGCCGCACCCGTCCGAGCTTCAGGGCGTCGTCGATGTGCTGACGCCAGGCTTCTGCGCCGAGCAGAGTCACACCGTCTGCCGGCTCGGCAGCCAGCTCCACCGTGAACGCGCCACGCGCCTCCGCGCGAGCCAGCGCGGTGTCGGCCGTGCTCATCACCTGGGCCACCGGGCGCTGCCGCTGAATTTCCACCGCGCCGACCGCCACGCCCATGCCAGCCCCGAAACTGGGCAGCAACAGGCTCAACGCATCGGACAAGGCGCGCGCGGTTTCAAACGACACGCCGCCCACCGGCAGGCACAGCGCAAAGTCCGAGCCGTTCAGGCGGCCCAGGTGGCAGCCCTTGATCTGCTCGGTGTAGGTCAGCAAGGCGTTGGCCACCGCAACGATCATCCGGTCGGTCGCCGCGTGGCCGATCTGCCGGTTGACACGCGACAAGTCCATCACGCGCAGCAGCACCAGGCCGCCATGGGTCGGCCCGTCTTCGCGCTCGAGCGTGGCGAACAGTTGCGCCATGAAATGCGTGCGGTTGGCCAGGCCGGTCAACGGGTCGCAAGTGGCCTGCTGGCGCAGGTTTTCAAGCTGGCCGGCCTGCGCCTCGAAGATCAACTTCAGCCGGGCCACCATGCTGTTCATCGCGCGCGTCACGCGGCGCAGCTCAGGCACGGCGGGCTCAGGCATCGACATGAACTCACCCGCCACCAGTTTGCGGGCCTGCTCGACCGTGTCGTCCAGCGGCTGGCGGATGCGGCGAACCACGCCATTCGCCAGCAAACCCGCCAGCAGGCCCACCGCCACCAGCGCGGCCAGCGAGCGCAGGCTGCCCCGCCACAGGTCGTCGTGCGCGAAAGCCGTGTGGCTGAGCACCTCGACCGAGCCGAGCGCACGCCAGCCGTCGGACACCTGGGCCACGCCCGCGGGCGCATCGATGGGCAGCAGCGAGACGAACCAGCCGGGCGCGTGCCGCGGCGCGGAATCGGCTTCCCGCAGGAGCAGCGGTTTGCCGTCGGCACCCAGCAGGCGGATGCGCCGGTAGTAACCGGTGTCGAACTGCGACGACACCACCAGCCCCATCAGCTCGGGGTCACCCTTCTGCTGCGAGAGCACCAGTGCCAGAGAACTGGCGTTGTCGCTGTTCTTCAACCGCAATTGGGTTTGCAGCGTGTCGCGAGCGGTGTCCACCGTGACGACGGCGCTGCCCGCGAACGCGAGCAGCAGCGTGCCCAGCAACAGCAGCCAGATCTGCCGGATCAGCGACATGTGAACTCCCTCATCGTCTTCATCACAGGAAACCTTCTGCCCGGGCCTTGGCCAGCACTTCGCGCCAACGCGACAGGCGCACCAGCGGGTCGCCGGCCGTGGTGCCGCCGACGCCTTGCCACAGGCCGTCGCTGTTGAAGCTGAAGACCGGCGTCAGGTCGGGGCGGCGCGAAGCCGGGCGCAGCTCCGAAATGAGATTGTCCAGAATCAGCGGTTCGGCCTGCGGCGCAGCGTAGTAGGCCAGAACCATGTGCGCCTGCACCGCACCGCCCGGCCCGCCGAGTTGCGCGCGCACATAGACGAGCCTCAGCTTCGCGCTGGGCATGCCGAGCGTCAGCAGGCTGAAGTACTTGGCCATGGCGAAGTCTTCGCAGTCGCCCTGGCCCTTGTCGAGCATCTCGATCGGGCTGGCCCAGTGGTCCGTCTGGCCCCAGACCTCGATGTCCTCACGGAACTGGATGCGGCGGTTGAAGAATTGATTGATGGCCTGCAAGCGGCCGTCTTCGTCGAGTTCGACCGCCGAGGTCAGCACTGCCTGCAGCGCGCGCACGCCGGCCACCGCCTTGGGCCCGTGCCGCTGTGCGGCTTGCGTCATGCGCTCGGCATCCCAGGCGCGTGGCTGCAACGCACCGACCAGCGCTGCGCACACCAGCAGGCGCGGCAGGCATTGCTGTAGTCGCTGCCACCACGTGCGACAGCCGGGCCACCACCACGCCGTGCAACTGTCAGCTCCCGGGACCCTGGTGTGCAGCATCAGACAGTGAGGGGCGGCGTGAGACACAGGTTCGGACAGGGGCAACCCAACGTCTGGTTTTCGTCCATGCCTCACGCAACTTGAGCTGCGGCGCACGGCAGGCCCCGTGACGCAATGCAGCGCCACGTCGCAAGCCTGCGTCAAATCGCCGATACAACTGTTTCAATTGCGTGAAGTGAGGCACGCATGGATTGAAATACTGTGCCGTGGCCTGCGCACTGCACTTCAAGGCAAGGCCCGGCGCTCCTACACTTCGCGCCGAGACCCACAGGACTTGCCAGCGCAGCGGCTGCGCTGTTCTCGAATCCCGATTTAAGTGGCCCGCACGGAAAAACAAACGACATGACGCGATACAAACCCCAAGCCACCCTGAGCGCCTTGGTGCTGGCCATCGCCGCAGCCACGGTGAGCGCGCAGCCGGCCGACGCCCTGAAGGCGGCCGCCGAGAAGGCAGTCACGTCGAACCCTGAAGTCACGGCACGCTTCAACGCCTATCGCGCCGCCATCGACGCGATGGATGTGGCACGCGCCGCCTACCGCCCGCGCGTCGACGTGACGGCCAGCGTGGGACAGGACAACGATCGCATCACCTCGCGCAACCCGGAGGCGCAGTCGCTGTCGCGCAGTGGCGTGGGCCTGAATCTGACGCAGTTGCTGTGGGACGGGCTGGGCACGCGCAACGAAGTCAGCCGCCTGGGCCACGACAAGCTGACCCGCTACTTCGAGTTCCTCGACGTGACCGAGCAGACCGCGCTGGAGGCCGCCCGCGCCCACTACGACGTGCAGCGCTTTCGCCGCCTGGTGCAGCTGGCCGAAGACAACTACGTGCAGCACAAGTACGCCTCGCTGCAAATCCAGTCGCGCTTCAAGGCGGGTGTCGGCCGCGGGGTCGATCTGGAGCAGGCCAACGCGCGGCTGGCGCTGGCCGAATCGAACCTGACGACCGAGATTGCCAATCTGCACGACGTGACGGCCCGCTACCAGCGCGTCGTGGGCGAAGCGCCGCCGAAGCAGCTGGCAGCGTCAGCGCCCTTGACCAACGGCCTGCCGACGAGCGCCGACCAGGTGGTGGCCGCCTCGATCCGGCAAAGCGCCGGCATCAGCGCCAGCATCGAAGGGCTGCGCGCAGCGCGCAGTGCGGCCGAGTTGCGCCAATCGGCATTCCAGCCCCGCGTGGAAGCGCGTTTGCGCACCGGGGCGGGCAACAACTTCGACGGCGTGCGCGACCAGAAACGCGACAGCAGTGCCGAGATCGTGCTGAACTGGAACCTCTACAACGGCGGTGCCGATCAGGCCCGCGTGCGACAGCAACTCAACTTCGTGAACCAGGCCGGCGACCTGCGCGACAAGGCTTGCCGCGACGCTCGCCAGACCTCGGTGATTGCCTACAACGACACGCGCAAGCTGATCGAGCAATTGCAATACCTCGACCGCAACACGTTGGCGATCGAGAAGGCCCGCGACGCCTACCGCCAGCAGTTCGACATCGGCCAGCGCAGCCTGCTCGACCTGCTGAACTCCGAGAACGAGCTGTACACCGCCAAGCGCGCTTACGCCAATGCAGACACCGACCTCGGCATTGCCTACGCACGCACGCACGCGGCCATGAACCAGCTCACCACACAGCTCGGCATTGCCCGCATCGACAGCGTGGCCGCCGAAGCCACCGGCTGGGCTGCGGGCGACGACACGCCACAACGCTGCCCGGTGCTGGTGGTAGAAGCCGTGGGTGCCGACAAGGCTGCGCTCGACATGCGCGCCCAGCGCATTTCGGCCGCCGTGCCGGCACTGCCGGTGCCCGTTCCGCCGGCCACGGCGGCACCGTTGAAAAAGCCCTGACAGGTCGGCACGCTTCCAAAAAAAAGGACCTCCTCGGGTCCCTTTTTTTTTGTTGACCGCGTGCGTCAGCGTTTCAGCGGCGGCAGGTCGGTGCAAACGCCTTCGAAGGCTTCTGCCGCCAGGCCGATGGTCTCGCCCAGCGTGGGGTGCGGGTGGATGGTCCTGCCGATGTCGACCGCATCGGCACCCATCTCGATGGCCAGCGCGATCTCACCGATCATGTCGCCCGCATGTGTGCCGACGATGCCACCGCCGACGATGGCGTGGGTGGTTTCGTCGAACAGCAGTTTGGTGAAGCCTTCGTCGCGACCGTTGGCAATCGCGCGTCCCGAGGCGTTCCACGGGAACAGGCCCTTGCGCACCTTGACGCCCTGCGCCCTGGCTTCGTCTTCGGTGATGCCGACCCACGCCACTTCGGGGTCTGTGTAGGCCACGCTCGGGATCACGCGCGCGTCGAACGCGGCCTTGCTCAGGTGCTCGTCGCCCAACTGCTCGCCGGCTGCCACTTCGGCGGCCACATGCGCCTCGTGCACCGCCTTGTGCGCCAGCATCGGCTGGCCGACGATGTCGCCGATGGCGAAGATGTGCGGCACGTTGGTTCGCATCTGGATGTCCACCGATATGAAGCCGCGCTCGCTGACGGCCACGCCGGCCTTGTCGGCACCCACGCGCTTGCCGTTCGGCACCCGCCCGACGGCCTGCAGCACCATGTCGTAGAGCTGCTCCTTCACCGCACCCGTCGTGCCATCGGCCGCTTCGAACTTGACGAGAATGCCGTCCTTCGTGGCCTGCGCACCGACCGTCTTGGTCTTCAACATGATGTTGTCGAAGCGCGGCGCGTTCATCTTCTGCCAAACCTTCACCAGGTCGCGGTCGGCACCCTGCATCAGGCTGTCGAGCATCTCGACCACGTCGAGCCGCGCGCCCAGCGTGGAATACACCGTGCCCATCTCCAGGCCGATGATGCCGCCGCCGATGACCAGCATGCGCTTCGGCTGCTGGCGCAGTTCGAGCGCACCGGTGCTGGTGACGACGCGCGGGTCGTCCCGCAGTTCCGGTGTCTGCAGGAAGGGCAATTTCACGGCTTCGGAGCCCGCCGCGATGATGGCGCGCTTGAAACTGATGGTTCGGGTTTCGCCACCGGCCATAGTCACGCTGACGTGGAACGGGTCGATGAATTCACCGCTGCCCTGCACGACCGTGACCTTGCGCATCTTCGCCATCGCGGTCAGTCCGCCGGTCAGCTTGCCGACGACTTTTTCCTTGTGCGTGCGCAGCTTGCCAAGGTCGACCGTGGGCGGCTGGAAGCTGATGCCCATCGTCTCGAAGTGCTTGACTTCGTCCATCACCGCAGCCACGTGCAGCAGCGCCTTCGACGGGATGCAGCCGACATTCAGGCAGACGCCGCCGAGCTTGGCGAAGCGTTCGACCAGAACCACCTTCAGGCCCAGGTCGGCCGCGCGGAAAGCGGCCGAGTAGCCACCGGGGCCGGCGCCGAGTACGAGCAGGTCGCAGTCGCTGTCGGCAGCACCCGAGTACTGCGCAGCGACCGGCGCGGCCGCCTGTGCAACCGCCGCCGGTGATGGACTTGCGGGAACAGCAGATGCCACCGCTGGGGTTGGCGTGGGTGCGGCAGCGGGCTGTGCAGCGTCGACCTCCAGCGCCAGCATCACCGTGCCCTGATTCACCACATCGCCCACCTTCAGCTTCAACTCTTTGACGACGCCCGCATGCGACGACGGAATCTCCATCGACGCCTTGTCGCTCTCCACCGTGATCAGCGATTGCTCGGCCTTCACGCTGTCGCCGGGTTTGACCAGCAGCTCGATGACGGCCACGTCCTTGAAATCGCCGATGTCCGGCACCTGGATGTCGATGAGGGCCATGTCAGTCCTTCGTTTTCAGTTTGATCGTGTGGACCCGCACCGGGCCGGCCGAGTTCTTGTCGAACTCGCAACCGGCGCGCACGCCGATCTCGGCCAGTTCGCGCGCGGTTTTCGTCCTGTCGCAGGCGGCATGCATCGCCCCCAGCGCAAACGCGCGGCCGGTGCCGATGCCCCAGAAGCGGTCGAACTCGAACACCTCGCGGTACGAGTACACGCCGAAGATGCCGGCCGGGTTGGCGATCACCGCAGTGAACTGCATGCTCTCGTACGGGTCGGCGTCTTCTTCTTTCGCGTTCATGAAGAAGTTTTCCTTCAGCTTCGGGTGCAGCTTCAGGAAGGTGTCGAACACCTCGTCGCGCGAGTGCAACTTCAGCTCGTCAGCGGGCAGCGCATTCAGCGCGCGGCGCAGCACCGGGAAGTGCGCCACCGTGCCCGCCATGCCGATCCATGAATCGCCCACCTTGAACAGCTTCTCATTGGTCTCGTAGCCGTGCGGCAAGCGCGTGTCGCCGAACGTCACCAGGCTGTCGGCCGCGATGGCGACCGTGCCGGCCTGGCGCACCACCACCACCGTGGTCACAGCAGCACGCGGCGGAAGTCGCCCAGGATGGACGCGAGGTAGGCGTTGAAGCGCGCCGCCGACGCACCGTCGATCACGCGGTGGTCCCAGCTCAGGCTGAGCGGCAACATCAGGCGAGGCTGGAAGGTCTTGCCGTCCCACACCGGCTCTGTGCTGCTCTTGCAGACACCGAGGATCGCCACTTCGGGCGCGTTGATGATGGGCGTGAAATAGCGCCCGCCAATGCCGCCCAGCGAGCTGATCGAAAAACAGCCGCCGCTCATCTCGGCCGGGCTCAACTTGCCCTCGCGCGCCTTCTTGGCCAGCTCGCCCATCTCCTGCGAGATCTGCATCACGCCCTTCTTGTCGGCGTCCTTGATGACCGGCACCATCAAGCCGTTCGGCGTGTCCGCCGCGAAGCCGATGTGGAAGTACTGCTTCAACACGATCTGCTCGCCGTCGAGCGAGGCGTTGAAGTCGGGAAACTTCTTCAGCGCCGCCACGCTGGCCTTGATGAGGAAGGCGAGCATCGTGATCTTGATGCCGGACTTCTCATTCTCTTTGTTGGTCTGGACGCGGAAGGCTTCGAGGTCGGTGATGTCGGCATCGTCGTGGTTGGTGACATGCGGAATCAACACCCAGTTGCGGTGCAGGTTGGCACCGCTGATCTTCTTGATGCGCGACAGGTCCTTGCGCTCGACCGGGCCGAACTTCGAGAAATCCACATTCGGCCATGCCAGCAGGCCGGGGAACGAGCCACCGGCTGCGGCCGCCGCAGCCGGTGCCTTGGCCGCCTGGGCCTGGGTCTGAACCGCACCGGCCATCACGTTCTTCACGAAGCCTTGCACATCGTCGTGCGTGATGCGCGACTTCGGTCCGGTGCCCGTCACCTCGCCCAGCGGCACGCCGAGTTCGCGCGCCAGCTTGCGGATCGTGGGCGACGCATGAGGCAAGCTGCCCTTGGCCGAGGTGGGTTCGTGCACAGGCAGAGCGGCTGTGGGAACCACACGGTCTGCAGATGCCGAAGGCACAGCAGCATCTGCGGAGGCCGTTGGAGCGGGCGTGGCCGCCGCTGCTGTTGCGGGTGCCGGCCCAGCCGCAGAAGCACCGCTGGCTTCAACGATGGCGACCAACGCGCCCTTGGCCACCTTGTCACCCACCTTCACGCGCACTTCTTTCACCACCCCTGCGTGCGACGACGGAATTTCCATCGACGCCTTGTCGCTCTCGACCGTGATCAGGCTTTGCTCGACCTTCAGCACGTCACCGACCTTGATCATGACCTCGATGACGGCCACCTCGTCGAAGTCACCGATGTCGGGCACCAGCACCTCGATCAGCGCGGCCCCCTGCCCCTTGACGGGGGAGGGTTGGGGAGGAGGTGAACTCGGGGCAGGACTCGGAGCAACCGGCGATGGATCGGCAGCAGCACTCGACCCCCTCCCCGGCCCTCCTCCTGCCGGGGGTAGGGAGTCAGCCGCAGCCACCTCGAGCAACAACACCGGCGACCCCTCGGCCACCTTGTCGCCGATCTTCACCTTCAGCTCTTTCACGACCCCTGCGTGCGACGACGGGATTTCCATCGACGCCTTGTCTGACTCGACCGTGATGAGCGACTGCTCGGCTGTCACCGTGTCGCCGATCTTCACCAGCAGCTCGATGATTTCCACTTCCTTGAAGTCGCCGATGTCCGGGACCTTGACTTCCACCAATGCCATGTTTTGTCTCCAGCGTTTTTGTTGTGCGGGGCTGAGCGATGGCCGCTCAGGCGTACAGCGGATTGACCTTGTCGGCATTGATGCCGTACTTGGCAATCGCCTCGGCCACCTTCGCCATCGGCAGCGTGCCCTCGTCGGCGAGCGTCTTCAACGCGGCCACCACGATGTAGTGACGGTCGATCTCGAAGTGCTCGCGCAGCTTGCCCCGGAAGTCGCTGCGGCCGAAGCCGTCGGTGCCGAGCACCTTGTAGGTTCGCCCCTTCGGGATGTAGGCGCGAATCTGCTCGGCAAAGTTCTTCATGTAGTCGGTCGACGCAACCACCGGACCGGCGAACTTGTCGAGCTGTTGCGTGACGAACGGAACGCGCGCTTTCTCCAGCGGATGCAGCAGGTTCCAGCGTTCGGCGTCCTGGCCGTCGCGCGCCAGTTCATTGAAGCTCGGGCAGCTCCAGATATTGGCCGACACGCCCCACTCCTTGTCGAGCAGATCTTTCGCGGCGATGCTTTCGCGCAGGATGGTGCCACTGCCCAGCAGGTTGACGCGCGGCGCGGACCCGGAGGCGCCCTTCGCTGACCCTTTCTTGCCTTCCTGCAGCAAATACATGCCCTTGATGATCTGCTCCTCGGTGCCGGCTTGGAGCCCGGGCATCGGGTAGTTCTCGTTCAGCAGCGTCAGGTAGAAGTAGACGTTCTCCTGTCGCTCGACCATGCGCTGCAGGCCGTGGTGCAGGATCACGCCCACTTCGTGCGCGAAGCTCGGGTCGTAGCTGATGCAGTTGGGAATGGTGCCGGCCAGGATGTGGCTGTGGCCGTCTTCGTGTTGCAGGCCTTCGCCGTTCAGCGTGGTGCGGCCCGAGGTGCCGCCCAGCAGGAAGCCGCGCGCCTGCATGTCGCCCGCCGCCCACGCCATATCGCCGATGCGCTGGAAGCCGAACATGGAGTAGTAGACGTAGAACGGAATCATGACCCGGTTGTTGGTGGAGTACGAGGTGGCCGCCGCAATCCAGCTGCCCATGCCACCGGCCTCGTTGATGCCCTCCTGCAAGACCTGGCCTTCCTTGCTTTCGCGGTAATACATCACCTGGTCCTTGTCGACCGGCGTGTAGTTCTGACCATCGGGGTTGTAGATGCCGATCTGTCGGAACAGGCCTTCCATGCCGAAGGTGCGGGCTTCATCCACCAGGATGGGCACGGCGCGCGGGCCGAGTTGCTTGTCGCGCAGCAACTGCGTCAGGAAGCGCACGAAGGCCTGCGTGGTCGAGATCTCGCGGCCCTCGGCGGTGGCCTCCAACACGGCCTTGAAGGTGTCGAGCGGCGGCACGGCCAGCGTCTCGTCGGCCTTGGTGCGGCGCTTCGGCAGGTAGCCGCCCAGCGCCTTGCGGCGCTCATGCAGGTACTTCATTTCCACGGTGTCGTCGGCCGGCTTGTAGAACGGAATGCCGTTGGCGATCTGCTCGTCGTTGACCGGTATGTTGAAGCGGTCGCGAAAACTCTTGATGTCGTCGTCGGTCAGCTTCTTGGTCTGGTGCGCGGTGTTCTTGCCCTCGCCGCTCTTGCCCATGCCGAAGCCCTTGACGGTCTTGATCAGCAACACCGTCGGCTGGCCCTTGTGGTTGACGGCGCGGTGGTACGCGGCATACACCTTCTGCGGATCGTGGCCGCCGCGGTTCAGGCGCCAGATGTCGTCGTCGCTCATTTTCGCCACCATCTCCAGCAGCTTTGGGTGCTGGCCGAAAAAGTGTTTGCGAACGAAGGCACCGTCATTGGCCTTCATGGCCTGGTAGTCGCCGTCGACGGTGTCCATCATCACCTTGCGCAGGATCTCTTCCTTGTCGCGCGCCAGCAGCGGATCCCAGTAGCTGCCCCACAGCAGCTTGATCACGTTCCAGCCCGAGCCGCGGAACTCGCCTTCCAGTTCCTGGATGATCTTGCCGTTGCCGCGCACCGGGCCGTCGAGGCGCTGCAAGTTGCAGTTGATGACGAAGATCAGGTTGTCGAGCTTCTCGCGAGCCGCCAGGCCGATGGCCCCCAGCGACTCCGGTTCGTCCATCTCGCCGTCACCGCAGAAGACCCAGACCTTGCGGTTCGCGGTGTCGGCAATGCCGCGCGCATGAAGGTACTTCAGGAAGCGCGCCTGGTAGATCGCCATCAGCGGGCCGAGACCCATCGACACCGTCGGGAACTGCCAGAACTCCGGCATCAGCTTGGGGTGCGGGTAGCTGGAAATGCCCTTGCCCGCCACCTCTTGCCGGAAGTTGAGCAACTGCTCTTCGCTGATGCGCCCCTCCATGAAGGCGCGCGCGTAGATGCCGGGCGACGAATGGCCCTGGATGTACAGCAGGTCGCCGCCGTGGGTGCCGTCGTCGGCGTGCCAGAAGTGATTGAAGCCGGCACCGAACATCGTCGCCAGCGAGGCGAAGCTGCTGATGTGGCCGCCCAGATCACCTCCGTCTTCGGGGTTCAGGCGGTTCGCCTTGACCACCATCGCCATCGCGTTCCAGCGCATGTAGGCACGCAGGCGTTCCTCGATCTCGAGGTTGCCCGGGCAGCGCTCTTCCTGGTCGGTCGGGATGGTGTTGACGTACGCCGTCTTGGCCGAGAACGGCACGTCGATGCCAGCCTGGCGCGCGTGGTCTATCAGCTGTTCGAGCAGGAAGTGGGCGCGCTCGCCGCCCTCGGCCCCGATCACCGCCGACAGGGCGTCCAGCCACTCCCGGGTTTCCTGTGAATCGCTGTCGTTGGCGGCAGCACCGATGAATGACTCAGGCATGGCGGACATGTTGTCTCCTGTGTGGTTTTTGAACTCGGCGAGAGTTTCGCACACGTCGTGCTGTTTTCAAATAGTGCAACTACGTACCGCGATATGAAATGATGAGGCGATCGACGCGCCATCGGTGCCGCACGCATTCGCAGGTTCGTGAGCGCCGTCGATAATTCAGTCATGAACAATCTTGCCGACGTGAACCGTGTGTCAGGCCCGCCCCCGACATTGCCGCGTCGCCTGTTCGGCCACTGGTGGCGCCGGCAGTCACCGGCAAGGCAGGACTGGTTCGCCACGCTGGCCCCGCTGATCTCGGTCCTGCTGTTCCTCGCGGCCATCATCTCGGCGTTCTGGTATCTGCGCAATGAAGAGTTGGAGCGAGAAACAGAGTCGGTCAAACGCGACACCGAAATCGCTCAGCAGCAGATACGCCTGCGCCTGATCGTCAACCAGGAACAGCTGGTGCGAATCGCGCGCGAGATCGTCACGCGCGCCATCGACCAGGACGACTTTCTGGGCCAGGCCGCGAGCTTCAGCCGTGAGCGTCCGGAGATCACGCACCTCATCTGGGTGAATGCCGCCCGCGTCCGCAAGGCGAGTTACTCGGCCGTCACGTTCCACCCGGAAACCGGGCTGACTGGTGAAGAGATCGGTGCCTCGGTGCCGAAGGAAGCGCGTGCCAGCGAGCCGGAATCAGCGTTTCTCGCCGCGCGGTCGCAGCGCCAGCCCGTGTACACCCGGCCGTTCAAGGACACCTACGGCATGCCGGTGATCCAGATTCACGTGCCGCTGATCGACCGCAGCGCCTTCAGCGGCACGCTGATCGCCGAGTACTCGGTCGAGAGCCTGCTGCGCTACTTCGTGCCGGCTGAAGTGACGACCCGCCACGCCGTCAGCTTGATCGACCGGAATGAACAGGTGCTGGCCAGCACGGTCACGCCGATGCCCGGGCAAAAGGCGCGACCCGCGTCGATCGTGCACGACGTACCGGTGGCACCCACCGGCGATGGTCTGGTGCTGCGCGGCCAGGGCTACCGGACCTCGATCGGCCTGATCAGCAACACCCTGTTCTGGATGGTGGTGGCGCTGAGCGTGCTGACGGTGTGGATGCTGCTCGGCACGTGGCGGCACATGCGTCGGCGCTCGCAGATGCAAAGCGCCCTGGTGTCCGAGGCCAACTTTCGCCGCGCGATGGAGAACTCGATGCTGACTGGCATGCGCGCGATGGACATGGAAGGCCGCATCACCTACGTGAACCCGGCCTTTTGCGCGATGACCGGCTTTACCGAAGGCGAACTGATCGGCCGCCGGCCCCCGTTTCCGCACTGGCCGCCCGATCGCCACGAAGAGAACGGCCGACTCCTGCAACAGGAACTTCAGGGCCGCAGCCCGGCCGGTGGCATCGAGGTGAAGATCATGCGCAAGGACGGCACGCTGTTCGACGCGCGCATGTACGTGTCGCCGCTGATCGACCCGAAGAACCACCAGACGGGATGGATGACCTCGATGACCAACATCACCGAGGCCAAGCGCATTCGCGACCAGTTGTCGGCCTCGCACGAGCGTTTCACCACCGTGCTCGAAGGGCTGGATGCTGCCGTGTCGGTGCTGTCGGTGCAGCAGGGCGAGTTGCTGTTCGCCAACCGTTCGTACCGCCTGTGGTTCGGGGCCGAATCGCGGGGCCACGATCTGCTGGCCGGCGACGACCCCGGCCTGCCACGGATGACCGGCATGGACGACTCGGTGGACGACCTGGGCGGGCTGCCCACACAGGAATTGACCGAGGCCGGCTCCGAGCCGCGCGAGGTGTTCATCGAACCGCTGCAGAAGTGGTTCGACGTTCGCGCCCGCTACCTGCAGTGGACCGACGGGCGGCTGGCGCAGATGCTGATTGCCACCGACATCACCGCGCGCCTGAGTGCCGAAAGCCTGGCCGCCAGCCAGGCCGAGAAGGCGCAGGTCACCAGCCGTCTGGTGACGATGGGCGAGATGGCGTCGTCGGTGGCGCACGAGCTGAACCAGCCGCTGACGGCGATCACAAATTACTGCAACGGCATGGTGTCTCGCGTGAAGGGCGATGCCATCGAAAAGAACGACCTGATCGCGGCGTTGGAGAAGACCGCCAGACAGGCCCAGCGTGCCGGGCAGATCATCCACCGCATCCGCGCCTTCGTGAAACGCAGCGAGCCGCAGCGCCAGCCGGCCGATGCGCGCACCATCATTGAAGACGCGGTCGAGCTGGCCAGCATCGAACTGCGCCGGCGCACTGTCGGCATCCACACCTACGTCGCGCAGCGCTTGCCCACTTTGATGGTGGACCCGATCCTGATCGAGCAGGTGGTGCTGAACCTGTTGAAGAACGCGGCCGAGGCCATCGACTCGGCGCACCTGCCTTCGGCGCGGCGCAACATCGAGTTGCGCGTGGTGCCCCGCCACACCCCTGAAGAAGGCGGTGTGATCGAGTTCAGCGTCACCGACATGGGCCCCGGCATCAAGGACGAAGTGATCGGCCGGCTGTACGAGGCGTTCTTCTCGACCAAGGCCGAAGGGCTGGGCATCGGGCTGAGTCTTTGCCGCTCGATCATCGAGTCGCACCGGGGTCGGATCAGGGCGCAGAACCTCTACAATGGAGAGTCTGTCGTGGGCTGTCGTTTTACCTTTACGTTGCCAACCGAAGCTTCGCGAACCGAAGCCCTGTTATCCACGAACCCGGCTGTCACCACATGAGTTTGATTCCCAAGAAGGGCACGGTCTACGTTGTCGATGACGACGAGGCGGTGCGTGACTCGCTTCAGTGGCTGCTCGAAGGCAAGGACTACCGGGTCAAGTGCTTCGATTCATCCGAGTCGTTCCTGTCCCGTTTCGACCCGCGCGAAGTCGCTTGCCTGATCGCCGACATCCGCATGGACGGCATGAGCGGGCTGGAGTTGCAAGACCGCCTGATGGAGCGCCGCTCGCCGTTGCCGATCGTCTTCATCACCGGCCACGGCGACGTGCCGATGGCCGTCACCACGATGAAGAAGGGCGCGATGGACTTCATCGAAAAGCCGTTCAAGGAAGAAGAACTGTTGAGCCTCGTCGAGCGCATGCTGGATCAGGCGCGGGCCGCTATCTCGCAGCACCAGGAAGCCGCCAGCCGCGACGCGCTGCTGTCGCGCCTGACCACGCGCGAGGCGCAGGTGCTCGAGCGCATCGTGGCGGGCCGCCTCAACAAGCAGATCGCCGACGACCTGGGCATCAGCATCAAGACGGTCGAGGCGCACCGCGCCAACATCATGGAAAAGCTCAACGCCAACACGGTTGCCGATCTGTTGAAGATCGCGCTCGGCGCTCAGGCGAAAGCCTGACGCGGCACCCACTCCCACAGGCCGCCCACGAGCGGCCTTTTTCGTTTCAAGGACAGCCCCCAATGACCGCACTGCGCATCGACGGCAACGCCCTCTCGAAGCAGATCCGTGCCGAAGTGGCGCAGCGGGCCGATGCGTTGATCAACCGCGGTGTACGTCCCGGCCTGGCGGTGATCCTGGTGGGAGAAGACCCTGCCAGTCAGGTGTACGTGCGCAACAAGGTCAAGGCCTGCGTCGAGGCCGGCCTGCACTCGGTGTTCGAGGCCTGCGACGCCGCGCTCCCCGAGGCCGATCTGTTGGCCCGCATTGCCGCGCTCAACGCCGACGCCGCGATCCACGGCATCCTGGTGCAGATGCCGCTACCGAAGCACATCAACCCGCATCGGGTGATCGAAGCCATCGTGGCAACGAAAGACGTGGACGGCTACTCGACCCTGAGCGCAGGCGAGTTGCTGACCGGCGCGCCGGGATTTCGCCCCTGCACACCCAGCGGCTGCATGAAGCTGATCGAGAGCACCGGCATCGATTTGCGCGGCAAGCACGCCGTGGTGATCGGGCGCAGCAACACGGTCGGCAAACCGATGGCACTGCTGCTCTTGCAAGCCAACGCCAGCGTCACCATTTGCCACAGTGCCACGGTCGATATCGGTCACCATACGCGGCAGGCCGATGTGATCGTGGCGGCGGTGGGTCGGCGCAACACGCTGACTGCCGACATGGTCAAGCCGGGTGCCGTCGTGATCGATGTCGGGATCAACCGTGATGAACAGGGAAAACTGTGCGGCGATGTGGACTTTGCCGGCGTGGCCGAAGTCGCGGCGGCCATCACGCCGGTTCCGGGTGGCGTCGGGCCGATGACGATTGCCATGTTGCTGATGAACACCATCTAATCTGCTGAACGAGCCTCCAGAACATGACGAACCCTCTGCTGCAAGACGGCGGCCTGCCGGATTTCCACGCCATCCGCCCCGAGCACGTCGCGCCCGCCATCGACACGCTGCTGGCGCAAGCCGATGCCGCGCTCGAACTCGCGGTGGGGCCTGACGTGCCGGCCGACTACGACGCCATGTCGGCGGTGCTCGATGTGGCTGGCGAACGGCTCAAGTTCGCGTGGGGGGCGGTGGGTCACCTCAACGCCGTGGCCGACACACCGGAGTTGCGTGCCGCCTACAACGAGGCGCTGCCCAGGATCACCGAGCTGATGACACGGCACGCCAGCGACGAGCGCATGTACACGAAGTACAAGGCGATCGCCAATGCACCGTCGAGCCTGGGCTTGAGCGCGCCGCGGCGCAAGGCGCTGTCGAACGCGATGCGCGACTTCGTGCTGTCCGGAGCCGAACTGCAAGGTGCGGCAAAAGAACGGTTCCTGCAACTCCAGGAAGCACAGGCCGCACTGGCCCAGCGGTTCTCGGAGCACGTGCTGGACGCCACCGACGGGTTCGCGTACTTCGCGACCGAGGCCGAATTGGCCGGCGTGCCGAGCGACGCCCGGCAGGCTGCGCGTCAGGCTGCGCAGGCAGAAGGCAAAGAGGGTTTCAAGCTCACGCTGCACTTCCCGAGCTATTTCCCGGTGCTGCAGTACGGCAACAACCGCGCCCTGCGGCAAACCCTCTACACCGCCTACGCCACTCGCGCCAGCGAGTCGGGTGCAGCGCAGCTCGACAACTCGGCCGTGATGCGCGAGCTGATGACGCTGCGCCATGAAGAAGCCCGGCTGCTGGGTTACGCCAACTACGCTGAGGTGTCGCTGGTGTCGAAGATGGCCGATTCGCCGGCACAGGTGATGGACTTCCTGCGCGACCTGGCCCGGCGCGCACGCCCGCATGCCGAGCGCGACCTTGCCGAGTTGCAGGCCTTTGCCCGCGACGCGCTCGGGCTGCCCGATCTGCAAGCCTGGGACATGAGCTTTGCGAGCGAGAAGCTCAAGGAAGCGCGCTACGCCTTCAGCGACCAGGACGTGAAGCAGTACTTCACCGAAACCAAGGTACTCGAAGGCCTGTTCCGCATCATCGAAACCCTGTTCGAGGTCAGCATCCGGCCCGATTCGGCCCCGGTGTGGCACCCCAGCGTGCGCTTCTTCCGCATCGAGCGCGCGGGCTCGCTGGTCGGGCAGTTCTACCTCGATCCGTACGCGCGCAGCGGCAAGCGCCCCGGTGCCTGGATGGACGACGTTCGCGGACGCTGGGCACGGCCCGAAGGCCCGTTGCAAACGCCGGTGGCGCACCTGGTGTGCAACTTCACGCCCCCGCCAGAAGTGGCCGGCCAGCTGCAACCTGCCCTGCTCTCGCACGACGACGTGACGACGCTCTTCCACGAGTTCGGGCACGGCCTGCACCACATGCTGACGCAGGTGAACGACATCGGCGTGTCGGGTATTTCTGGCGTCGAGTGGGACGCGGTGGAACTGCCCAGCCAGTTCATGGAAAACTTTTGCTGGGAATGGGACGTGGTCAAGCGGCTGACAGCCCACGTCGACACCGGCCAGCCGTTGCCGCGCGAGCTGTTCGACCGCATGCTGGCCGCAAAAAACTTCCAGAGCGGCTTGCAGACGCTGCGCCAGGTCGAGCTGTCGCTGTTCGACATGCGGCTGCATGCCGAGCCCGGCAGCGAAGCCGACATCCAGGCCCTGGTCGATGAGGTTCGACGCGAGGTGGCCGTCATCGTGCCAGCCGCCTTCAACCGCTTCCAGCACAGCTTTTCGCACATCTTTGCCGGCGGCTATTCGGCGGGCTACTACAGCTACAAATGGGCCGAGGTGCTGTCGGCCGACGCCTGGGCCGCGTTCGAGGAATCGGCAAGTGAAGGCAGCGGCGTGCTCAACGTGCAGACCGGCCGGCGCTACCGCGAAGCGGTGCTGGAGGCCGGCGGCAGCCGCAGCGCGATGGACAGCTTCAAGGCATTTCGCGGCCGCGAGCCGCGCATCGACGCCTTGCTGCGACATCAAGGAATGGTTTGATTCGCCGGCGCGCTGCCGATAACCTCCATATTTGTCGAGAAACAGGGAGCTCGCATGAGCACAGCAATGACGGTTCTGGCACGCACGCTGGCGATCACGGGCCTGGTCCTGGCCAGCGGCGCCAGCCACGCGCTGTTCAAGGTCGTGGGGCCGGACGGCAAGGTGACCTACACCGACGTGGCACCCAGTTCGGCAGCGGCCGGCAAGGTGACTTCGCTGGGCCCGGCCGGCACCGTGCAGTCGGAGGTGGCGTTGCCGCTGGAACTGCGCCAGGCGGTGTCACGCTTCCCGGTGACGCTGTTCGTGACCGGATCGTGCGAGCCCTGCGACAGCGGCCGCCAGTTTCTGCGCCAGCGCGGCATCCCGTTCAACGAGCGGCAGGTGATGACCACCGAAGATGTCGAAGCGCTGCAACGCTTGACCGGCGGCCGTGAAGCCCCCGCATTGACCATCGGTGCACAAACCGTGCGTGGCATGTCGCAGGAACTCTGGAGCAGCTACCTCGACGCGGCGGGCTACCCGCGCGAATCGCGTCTGCCGCAGAACTACCAGTTCGCGGGTGCAACGCCGCTGACCGAGCGGCGCGAAGCCAGCCGGCCTGCGGTGCCACAGCGCGCCGCCACGCCCGTGGCCAGCGAAGCGGAGCCAGACGCACCGCCACCGTCCAGCATCAGGTTCTGACGCCCGGCTGAATGTGTCGGGCCGGCCAGCTGCCGGCACCGACAGCCACGCTCATCAGCCAGAACAGAGACCCTGCGCCGATGGCGCCACCCAGCACACCGAAGAGCAGCGGCATCACGGCGCTGGACGCATTGATCGTCATCGAGCGCAACGCAATCGCCTCGCCGTGCCGGTGCCTGGGCGTGAGCTGATGCAAGGTGGTCATGATCATCGGCTGCACCGACCCCAGCGACAGCCCCAGCAGCCCCGCGCACACGGCCATCGGCCAGGCGGTGCGCATCCACGGATAGACGATGAAGACGGCGGCCGTCATCAACATCGCGCCGCCCAGCACCTGCCCTTCGCGAAGGCGGTGTGCAAGCAGCGGGATGGCCAACCGCACCACTGCCACCGACGCGGCGAACGCGCCCAGGATCAGGCCGATCGCCGATGCGCTGAAGCCGCGCTCGTGGCCGAGGATGGGCACCACGAAAGCGTGCAGGTCCCAGCTCGCCGACAGCAAAAAATTCACCAGCAGCAAACGCCGCAGCCCGGGTGTCGCGAACAGGTCCCACGATGTGCGCAAGCGTGACTCGGCGGGCTTCGGCAACGGCTGCTCGACGGGCACCTGCCTGGCCGACCACAGACCCAGCAGCGGCAGCAGCATCAGTGCGATGAATGCACCGCGAAAGCCGGTCAGGTCGATCATCACGCCCGCCACCACAGGCCCGATCATGTTCGACAGCGCCGGTGCCAGCCCCATCCAGCTGAACACGCGCGTCAACTCGGTGCTGCTGCCCGAAGTCATGCGCCCGGCCGTGCGCTGGATCGCGATTAGGCCGAAGTTCGCGCCGACGCCGCACAAGGTGGCGGCCACGCACAGCACCGGAAACTGAAGCTCGGCGAGCCAGGTGGACGCCACCGCCAGCAGGCCGCCGGCCGTCGTCAAAGCGACTGCGATGCGCATCGGAAAGTGATAGCCATGGCGGTCTGCGAGCCGCCCGGCACGCATCGACAGCAACACCGGCGCGGCCGCGAACAGCCCCAGCAGAATGCCCACCGCCCATTGCGCGTGGCCCTGGCGCAAGGCCAACAGCGGCGCGGCCACCCGCACCCCTGTCATGCAGGAATGCAGGCAGACCTGGCCGACGATCAGGGCCAGCAGGGGCCGTGAAAAATTCGCCATGCCGGGTCAGGCTGTGCCGTCGTCACCGATGTCCGCTTCGGCACCCGGCAGCAGGTCTTGCGTGCGCAGCTCGCTCAAGCCCTCCACCGACTTGAGCCGCCGCGTCATCACGTTGGTGCGCGTCTGTGCCGCATCGATGGCGCTGCTGGCCTCGTCGAGCTTCTTCTTGGTCTTGGCAAGCACCTCGCCGAACTTGCCGAACTCGGTCTTCACGGCACCCAGCACCTCCCACACTTCGGCGCTGCGCTTCTCCAGCGCCAGCGTGCGGAATCCCATCTGCAGGCTGGTCAACGTGGCCAGCAGCGTGGTCGGTCCGGCCAGCGTGACATGGTGTTCGCGTTGCAGCGACTCCATCAGCCCGGGCCGCCGCAGCGCCTCGGCATACAGGCCTTCGGTGGGCACGAACAGGATCGCGAAATCGGTGGTGTGCGGTGCAGCGATGTACTTGCTGCGGATGGTTCGCGCCTCGGCGCGCAGACGCTGTTCGATGGCCTTGCCGGCGGCTTCGGCAGCCGGCGCATCGGCACGCTCCTGCGCGTCCAGCAGGCGCTCGTAATCCTCACGCGGAAACTTGGCGTCGATGGGCAGCCACAGCGGCAGGCCGTCGTCGCGCCGGCCCGGCAACTTGATCGCGAACTCGACCCGCGCGCCGCTGCCCGGCACCGTCTCGACATTGACCGCGTACTGCTCGGGCGTGAACACCTGGTCCAGCAAGCCGGCCAGTTGCACTTCGCCGAACACGCCGCGCGACTTCACGTTGGTGAGCACGCGGTTGAGCGAGCCCACGTCCTTGGCCAGCACCTGCATTTCACCCAGGCCGCGGTGCACCTGTTCAAGCCGGTCGGCCACCTGCTTGAAGCTTTCGCCCAGCCGCGCTTCCAGTGTGGCCTGCAGCTTCTCGTCCACCGTGGCGCGCATCTGTTCGAGCTTCAGCTCGTTGCCCTGCTGCAAGGTGGCCAGCCGCTGCTCGACGGTGGTTTTCACCTCGACCAGCCGCCGCTCGTTGGCCTCGGACAGCGCGCGCAACTGATCGACCACGCTGTCGGAGAAACGCTTCAGCGCCATGTCCTGCGACTCGCGCGAGGCCTGGGCCTGGGCGGTCTGCGTGCTCACGGCGGATTGGAGCGACTGCGCCACCGCCGCCTGCATCGTCGCAAGCTGGGTGCGAAAGCTGTCGATCTGCTCGTTCTGCGTGCGGGCCACGTCGCCTTGCTGGTTCAACAGCGTTTGCTGGAAGGTGCCCAGCGCGGTGCCGATCTCGACCCGCGTGCCTTGGGCACTGCGGCCCACCTCGTCGCGCAGTTCGCGTTCAAGGCGCTCTGAGCCACTTTGAAATGCGGCCTTGACTTCGTCGCGCGAGCGTTCGTCCCCATCGCTGCGGCGCAGGCCGAACCAGAGTGTGAGCAGCAGGATGAGAACCGAGAGGCCTAGCGTGATCCAGAGCGCGAAATCCATGCTCCGATTGTCGCAGGCTGCCTCGCGACGGCGCTTGCGCCGGGGTGTCTCAGGGCCGGCGCAAAGGTGCGGGCGTGATCCACCGCTCAACGGCCGCGAAGCACGCCTGCACCAGCAACGCAAGTGCGGCCGCCGGCAGCGCGCCGGCCAGCATCGTCTGGGTGTCGTTGACCGCCAGGCCTGACACGATGCGCTCGCCGAAGCCGCCGGCACCGACGAAGGCCGCCAGAGTCGCCGTGCCGACGTTGATCACGGCCGCCGTCTTGACGCCGGCCAGCATCACCGGCGCAGCCAGCGGCAATTGGACGTGGCGCAAGGTCTGCCAGCGTGTCAGCCCCAGCGAAGACGCGGCCTGCCCCTGCCCGGCCGGCACACCCTGCAGGCCGGCGCAGGTGTTGCTCACGATGGGCAGCAGGGCGTAGATGAACAGCGCCAGCAGGGCCGGCACAAAGCCGATGCTGCCGACCATCACGATCAGGAAGCTCAGCAGCGCCAGCGAGGGAACGGTCTGCATCACACCCACAGCACCCAGCACCCAGGCTGCAGCGCGCGGCCAGTGCCACGCCGCCAGCCCGAGCGGAACGCCGGCCACGACGGCCATCGCGAGCGAGCCGAATACGAGCAGCAGGTGTTCGAACGCGAGTTTGCCGAAGTCGGGCGCGAACAGGCGCTGCATGAAGCTTTGGCGAACGGTGGGCGCAGCCGCTGCCGACGCCGCTACATCGCGCGTCAGGAAGCGCTTGGCAACTGCCGCGAAGCTGAGGCCGTCGAGCTCGACCTGCGCGTTCATCGCGATCATCGCGGCCTCGTCGATGCTGCCTTCGAGGCGCTTCAGTGGCGCGGCGTCGAAGCCGGCGCGCATCAGCAGCACCGCGTCGTACTTCGGGAAAAAGCCCAGGTCGTCCTGCAGCACACGCAGCTTGAAGCTGGCCACCTTGGCATCGGTGGAATAGATGTCGATCACATCGACCTTCCTGCCTGCAATCGCCTCGTAAGCCAGGCCGTGGTCGAGCCCCGAGGGCTGCGCGAACGGCAACTTGTAGGCGGCCTTCAGCGCGGGCCAGCCGTCGGCACGAGCCAGGAATTCATGCGACAGGCCGAGCCGCAAACTGGCGGCTTCGGAGCGCAACAGGTCGGACACTTTCCTGATGCCGAGCTGCTGCGCGGTGGCCTCGAGCATCGCGATCGCATAGGTGTCGTTGAAGCCCAGCGGAACGCCCGCCTTCAAGCCACGCGGTGCCAGCCAGCCGTTCAGCTCGGTCAGCGTCGGGTTGCCTTCGCGCTTGAGCAGTTCGCGCACGATGGTGCCGGTGTACTCCGGGTACACATCGACCGCGCCCGACACCAGCGCCTGCTCCAGAATCCCCGTGTTGCCCAGGCCTTGCCGGTGCTCGGCAGACGCGCCTTGCGCCTGCAATGTCTGCGTGACGATCTCGCCGAGGATGTACGACTCGGTGAAGCGCTTGGAGCCGACGACGACCTTGTCGGCGGCGCACACCGACAGGCTCGCCGCCATCAGAAACAGCGCCGTCACGAATCGATGTGATGCGCGCCGCGTCATGGCGTCAGCACCTCGGGGTTGATCGGCGTTGGCGGCCGGCCAGCATCGGGCCCGCAGCCGAGCCCGGCGATCAGGTTGTCCGCCGCCAAATTCGCCATCGCGCGCCGCGTGGCCACGCTGGCGCTGGCGATGTGCGGCGTCAACACCAGGTTGGACAACTTCAGAAGATCGGGGTGAACCGCAGGCTCGCCCTCGAACACGTCGAGCCCCGCGGCTGCGATGCGCCGCTGGCTCAACGCCTGAGCCAGCGCCTGGTCGTCGACGATGCCGCCGCGCGCGATGTTGGTAAGCGTGGCGGTCGGCTTCATCAGCGCCAGTTCGGCTGCGCCGATGGCGTGGTGCGACGCGGGCGAATACGGCAACACCAGCAGCAGGTGGTCGGCCTCGCGCAGCAGCGTTTCCTTGTTCACGTAGGCGGCGCGGCAATCAAGCTCCAGCGCAATGTCCAGCCTGGACCGGTTGTGATAGATCACCTTCATGCCGAAGCCAAGCGCACCGCGCCGCGCAATCGCCTGGCCGATGCGACCCATGCCCAGGATGCCCAGCGTGGCACCATGAATGTCGCTGCCGGTGAACATGTCGAACGACCATTTCGTCCATTCACCACGGCGCAGAAAGTGCTCGCTCTCGGTGATGCGGCGGGCTGTCGCCATCATCAACGCGAAGCCGAAGTCGGCCGTGGTTTCGGTCAGCACCTCGGGCGTGTTGGTGCACAGCACGCCGCGCGCGGTGCAGGCCGGCACGTCGAAGTTGTTGTAGCCCACCGCCATGTTGGCCACGACTCGCAACTGCGGATTGGCGGCCAGCACACCGGCGTCGATGCGTTCGCTTCCGGTGGTGAAGGCACCCGCCTTGCCGTGCAGACGCAGCGTCAATTCAGCGGCGCTGAAGACGCTGTCGCCAGGGTTGTCTTCGACCTCGAAATGCGCGCGCAGCCGCTCCACCAC